>JAVEYE010000001.1:0-43377 GCA_034003665.1 Rhodospirillales bacterium
CCTGGGATGATCGGTCATGAGACACCTTGGAAGGTTCAGGCGGCGTAGCGCCACCAGAGCTTGCGGTTGCCGTCCCAGCGGAAGCCCGCCTCCTGGAGGAAGGCGCGCTTGTCGCGGACGTTGCCGGAGGCGGTGACGCAGAGCCGACCGTTGTTGGCGGCGACTGTGCGGTACTCGACGCCGTCGATGCGTGGCAGCCCGGCCAATGGGTCGGGAGCCTCGGCCTGGGGAGCATGGTGCCGCCGGGCCTTGTTCTTCTGCCTCGGGATCGCCGCCTCGGCGTCGTCATCGGCCTCGCTGACCATGCCGACCAGAGTGGCCAGGCCATATCGGCGGGCATAGGTGAGTGCCGAGCCGTAGCCCTGCGGGTCGTTCTTCGGCAGCGGCATCACCATCATCGACGATTGCCACTGACCGGAATCGCCATGTACCAGCTTGGTGACCAATCCCAGGTGACCGGCTTCCGCCGCCACCGGGTATTGCGCCACCCAGACGGATTGCGCGGTCAGGGCGTCCCGGCAGGCGTCGATGACGGAATTGAGCGTCGCGTAGCGGTTCTTGACGAACGGATTCTCGGCGTCCTTGCACGCCGGATTGAGCGCCTGTTGCACCTTGACCATCGCCTTCGCCAGTTCGGCGATGTCAGGCGAAGAAAAAGCCTCGGAAATCAGCATATTCATTCCCTCCATAGCAAAACGCCCCGCTTCCCGTCGGGGAAGCAGGGCGTCTGGTTGATTCAAGGGAATGATATATGGGTGAAAGCTGACGAACTGCGCTCTTCTGCTCTTGGATTTCCAGGCTTGCACCGCGTCATGACCTCGCACACATCCGCCAAGGATGCGTTAACCCGCCGCGATGGTCGAAACTGCAGGAAAACCGCTTCGTCGCCTTTCTGCGCGATCGTCTAACGTGCCTATCAATTGCCCATACCGGAGGCCTTGATTGCGTTGCCAAGCAACGCGTTGTGAGCGCCACTTATCACCCAATTGGAAAAGTCGACTCCGGCTACATCACTGGCAATCGTCCGGTCCTCCGTTTCGATAAACTTGGCCCTTGATGGAATCAGACATGCGATGAGACCTCCAGATTTCGACTGCTTCGCATACACATTCTGACCGCCTCCATCGACAAAGACCCTTCTGAAGTAAACCGCCTTCAATTGGCCTCGCTGTTCCCTGCTCCTCACAATCGTCATGCTGTACTCGTTTTCGAAAAAGCCTGGATCACTAAACTCTATACGCTCGATGGCCGCGACTTTCTGGGATAGAAGGGCTACATATTCTGGTACCATGACAAAATTTGATCCAGCCACGCGTTCTCTGACGAGGTCGCCTGAACTGCCACCAAGACGTCGGCGCCCATCGACCCCAGCGACACAAATGTCCTTAGTTGAAGCTGGCAACTTGTATCGAGAGGCGAGTGATGACACGATCTCCCAATACGAACCGATCAGTTTGATCTCCTTATAAATGACTTTTGCTCGATGTATCCCTTGTTCAGCAGCCTTGCGGTACCACTTCGCGGCCATATTGTTGTCCTGAGGCAAGCCCTTGCCGACGAGATATAAGTCTCCAAGGCATTCCTGCGCGGGTGCGTATCCCTGGGATGCCGATTTGCGGTACCAGTCGGCGGCCTTGGCAAAATCTTTTGGGAGACCATATCCATTTTCATGCATGAGCCCTAAATAGTATTGAGCTTTGGAATTGCCCTGATCACCTAATTTTGAAAACAAAGACAAGGCTTTTTCGTATTGTCTGCTGTTATAATACGATATTCCGATGCGTTCTTTTGAAGATTGGTCGCCTTGCTCTGCCTTTATTTTAATTAATAATTCGTTTGCACCATCCACGTATTGTTCGGCAGCTTTATGGCAGAGAGCTTCAGCTTCATTCACATCCTTGGGAACGCCTCTTCCATCAAAGTACATCCTACACAATTTGAACTGAGCCTTCTTATGGCCTTGATCAACTGCTTTTTGATACCAAGCTGCAGCAATTGTATCATCAGGTCCAAGCCCAAGCCCGGAAGGAGTGGCATCGAAAACCTCTGATCTGTAAGATCGATCTTCAGAGTCATATAATAAGCCGAAATTATACTGGGCATTGGCATTACCGCCTGTCACGTCTTGAATTAAATGTTCATAACTATTCTGGTCACGAACACTCCATCTACTCCAAGCATCTGGCTGGGAAGAAGGCGGTGGTAGCGTCTGTGGAGAATGCTGTTTTAATTCCGGCTCTAATTGCGTCGGTACAGCAGACTGTGAAAGCGTGGACAGTGGAGGCGGACTCGTCGCGGCGATTTGGTAGATATTGATTGGCGCGGCTCTGGAAAAGGAGGCCGCTCCATCGTCAAAAATCTTGAGTAGGCCGGACACCTGAACTAGGGTTCTTTCATCTTCTAGTGAACCAAAAACTTCTTGTTCCTTGTCAGATAAGTCCCACGAGTACCCAAGCGTTAGCATCCCACCATGGGAGTCCACAAAAACATACTTGCCGCCAGCTCCGTCGTGCCCGAACTCAATGCTGCCCGCAACCGATGCGAGAGCTTCCCTTGATTCGAAAAGTTCAATCTCGCCTTTCAAGGCGGGAATAGTGAGAACGGGAAGTGTCCCAGGATTTGGCAACGGTTCCAATGTGGCGGACAGAGTGAGTATCCGGTCCCTGTACAGGCTGAGGATGCACGCGGCATCCTCGCACCGATTGCGGACCTGCAACCACTCTTTCTGCTCTTTCTCTATCTCCGCTGCATCCAGAGAACTGAAGGCCTTCTTATACAAAATAGCGAGCCGCTCATCCGCGTCATTGATCTCTGGATCGCCGCAAATGGCCTTTTCGATCACGGTAGAAGCTTTAAGGCAGTTGAAACTAGCGGCCTGACTCCCGGCGGTCGCGGAAATTAGGGCGGCGGCTCCAAGTAGTAGACTCGCGCAGGTTCTCATCTTCTTCCCCCAGCCTGATTCGGGCATGATGCGCATTACGGGATACAATTTGCGGGCGCTCAGCGTTCCCCGAGCAAGGCTAATAGGTACGCCGAATCAATCATCCGGCGCTAGTATTCAGTAGCGGACTTGCCCGTCGCGCGTAGTGTGGAACGGAGGCGTCGAATTGAGGCTGTTGTTGCCAGAGCGGCTGAACGGCGATGGGGAGACCGAAGGGCATATCCTCTTTGAGAACAAGTATCCGGAACGGCTTGTCGAATCCGCAACGCCTCGCTGGCCTGGACTGGTTTGCCCTAGTTTTCCCAGATATGCTCAAAATTGAGCGAAGGGGGAGTCCGCGATGTCCGACTCGCACAATCTAGCCATGACCAACTGCGACGTGGGCGGCTGTGAACCTGGACAAAAAGGCCATCTACCGATTGACGAAACGCGGCATCCTTCCGGACTTCGAGGCGGCAGAAACATCGCGTTTTCTTGAAATCAGAAACCGACGATCGGCTAGGCCACCAAGAGCGGCGGCTTCCAAAAAAGCTAAGGGGGAAATGGGGTGAGCGGTTTGAACATCGGCAATTTCATCTGGAACATCGCCGACGACGTCCTGCGAGACGTCTACGTTCGGGGCAAGTATCGCGACGTCATCCTGCCAATGACCGTCATCCGCCGTCTGGATGCTGTGCTGGAGCCGACCAAGGATGCCGTGCTCACAATGAAGGCGCAGCTCGACAAAGCGGGGGTTGCGAACCAGCACGCCGCCCTGTGTCAGGCATCGGGCGAGGCCTTCTACAACACCTCTCAGTTCCGCCTGCGCGACCTCGCGTCCCGCGCCCGTCGCCAGCAGCTGAAGGCCGACTTCGAGGCGTATCTCGACGGCTTCTCGCCGAACGTTCAGGAGGTGCTGGACAAGTTTAAGTTCCGCAACCAGATCCCCACACTCGTGGAGGCCGACGTCCTCGGTTTCCTGCTCGAAAAGTTTCTCGATCCATCCGTCAATCTGAGCCCAAAGCCGGTGCTGCACCAGGACGGAAGTGTCCGGCTGCCCGGTCTCGACAACCATTCAATGGGCACGATCTTCGAGGAACTCATTCGACGCTTCAACGAGGAGAACAACGAGGAGGCCGGTGAGCACTTCACGCCGCGCGACGTGGTCGAGCTCATGGCCCATGTCATCTTCATGCCCATCGCCGGCGCCATCCAGTCGGGGACATACCTCGTCTACGACGGGGCCTGCGGCACGGGCGGCATGCTGACGGTGGCGGAAGAGACGCTGATCAAACTGGCGACAGATCACGGCAAAGAGGTGTCGGTTCACCTCTACGGCCAGGAGGTCAACCCCGAAACCTTCGCCATCAGCAAAGCCGACCTGATCCTGAAGGGAGAAGGCGCGGAAGCCGAGAACATGAAGTTCGGCTCAACGCTGTCGGCGGACGCGTTCCCGTCCCGCGAGTTCGACTTCATGCTGTCGAACCCCCCCTATGGAAAGTCCTGGAAGACGGACCTGGAGCGCATGGGGGGCAAGAAGGAAATCCGCGACACGCGCTTCGTGATCGAGCACGGCGGCGATCCCGAGTTCAGCCTGATCACTCGGTCGAGCGATGGCCAGATGGTCTTCCTGGCCAACATGCTCAGCAAGATGAAGAAGGCATCTCCGTTGGGGAGCCGGATTGCCGAGGTGCACAACGGGTCCTCGCTCTTCACTGGGGATGCGGGTTCCGGTGAAAGCAATGTCCGCCGCTGGATCATCGAGAACGACTGGCTCGAAGCCATCATCGCCCTGCCGCTGAACATCTTCTACAACACCGGCATCGCGACCTACATCTGGGTCCTGAGCAATCGCAAGGCTGAGAGCCGCAAGGGCAAGGTGCAGCTTATCGACGCCACAGCTTGGTTCAAGCCGCGGCGCAAGAACCTCGGAAAAAAGAACTGCGACCTCGGCGCTGACGATATCAGGCGAATCTGCGACGCGTTTCTTCAGCAAAAGGAAGACGAGGCGTCCAAGATCTTCCCGAACGACGCCTTCGGCTATTGGAAAATCACGGTCGAGCGTCCCTTGCGCCTGAAGACGGAGCTGGCGGACGAAGCCTTGCGGCGCTTCCGCAAGGCGTGCGCAGAAGCGGGAGAAGACGATCTGGTCCGCGCCGTCGAGGCGGTGGCGGAGGCCCGCGGCCCCGGCCCGCATCTGGACTTCAACGCCTTCGCCACCGAGGTGGAGGGTGCCGCCGTTGCCCTTGGCGTTCGCATGACGGCCAAACGGCAGAAGCTGCTGATGTCGGCGCTCGGCCAGAAGGACACCGCAGCGGAACCTATGATCCGCAAGACCTCGAGGCCGAAGGCCGGAGCAGACGCGGCGCGGGAAGCGCTTTACGGCAGCTACCACACGGCCGTGGGCGGCAAACCGATCGTCATGGAATACGAGCCCGACACGGAACTGCGGGACACCGAACAGGTGCCGTTCCTCGAAGAAGGCGGCATCGAAGCCTTCTTCCGCCGCGAGGTATTGCCGCATGCGTCCGACGCGTGGATCGACGCCTCGAAAACGGTGATCGGGTACGAGCTTTCCTTCACGCGACATTTTTACAAGCCGCAGCCCTTGCGCAGCTTGGAAGAGATTGAGGCGGATATCCGAGCGCTGGTCAAAGAGACCGAAGGCCTGCTCGAAGACGTCCTCGTGGGAGGGCGCTAGGCATGGCCACCCAACGCTACTCCGTCACTCCCCATCCGATCGAGACGCTGCTGACCTGGGTGAAGTCGGGCGAGATCGCGATTCCCGAAATCCAGCGTCCCTTCGTGTGGGATGCGACGAAAGTGCGCAACCTGCTTGACTCCCTCTACCACGGCTATCCCGTCGGCTATCTGATCGCCTGGCGAAATCCCACGGTGCGGCTGAAGGACGGCTCGTCCTCCTCGGGCAAACGCATCCTGATTGACGGGCAGCAGCGGGTGACGGCGCTCATGGCGTCCCTGCTCGGACGCGAGGTTCTGACCAAGGATTACGAAATCGTACGCATCCGCATTGCCTTCCATCCCGTGGATGAGACGTTCGAGGTCTCGAACCCCGCCATCCAGAAGAACCCGGCATGGATTCCCGATGTGGCCGAGGTCTTTTCCCCGGACACCAGCCTGACCAAGCTCACGCGGGACTACGTGAAACGGAATCCGGACGTGGACCAGGACGACGTTTCGATCGTTCTGGAACGGGTGCGGAAGATCATCAACAACCATGTCGGCTTCATCGAACTGGCTGAGGATCTCGATATCGAGACGGTGACCGAGATCTTCATCCGCGTGAATTCGGCTGGCGCGCCACTCAGCCAGGCCGACTTCGCCATGTCTAAGATCGCGGCGAACGAAACCTATGGCGGCAACATGCTGCGCAAAGCCATCGACTATTTCTGCCACCTCGCCGTGGCGCCTGAGTTCCTTTCGCGCATCGAAAAAGGCGACGCGGCGTTCGCCGCCTCCGAGTTTCTTCCCAAAATGCGATGGCTGAAAGACGTTAACGACGATCTCTACGATCCTTCCTATACCGACATGCTGCGCGTCGCTTTCACGTCGGAATTCCGGCGCGGCAAGCTTCAGGATCTCGTGGCTCTGCTGTCGGGCCGGAATTTCGAGACCAAGCAATATGAGGAGGCGGTCGCCGAGGGCGCCTTCGCCAAGCTCAAGGCCGGGGTCTTCAACTTTATGAACAAGACCCACTTCGATAGGCTCACCATGATTCTGCGTTCGGCGGGCTTCGTGATTTCCGGCCTGATCCGCAGCCAAAATGCCATCAACTTCGCCTACATCCTTTATTTACGAGGCCGTGCCGAAGGCCTGCCGGCTGCCGACATCGAGCGTCTTGTCCGGCGCTGGTACGTCATGTCGGTTCTGCGGGGCCGCTATTCGGGAAGTCCCGAGACGGCCTTCGATTTCGACATGCGCCAGATTGAGACCCGGGGCCTCGCCTCCTATTGCGAGGCGGTCATCGATGCCGAGTTGCCGGAAAGCTTTTGGACGACGCTGCTCCCGCAGGAGATGGACACGTCCTCTGCATCGAGCCCCTACTTCCTGGTCTATCAGGCTGCGCAGGTGAAGCTCGGGGACCTCGGCTTCCTGTCGCGGGACATCACCGTGCGCGACCTGTTGCTGAACCGCAGCGACGTGCACCACGTCTACCCGCGCAACCACCTGAAAAAGCAGGGCATGGCGCGTGGGCGTTACAACCAGATCGCCAACTTCGTTCTCGCGCAAAGCGAGATCAACATCGGCATCGGCGATCGGGCGCCCGAAGTCTACTTCGCCGAGCTTGCCGACCAATGCAACGGCGGGGCGAAGAAGTACGGCGGCATCACGGAAATGGCAGAGATGCGGGCCAACCTCCGCATGAGCTGTCTGCCCGAAGCGCTGCTCGATGGCGACGTTCCGGCTTTTGGAGACTTTCTCGAAGCGCGCCGAAAGCGAATGGCCCAAAAGATAAAGACCTATTTCGAGGGACTCTGAAGATCAGTTGGGGACACGAAACGCAAGCGGAGAGGGATAAATGGCGGAACGCGACGACCTTTTCTCATCAATAGCAGCAACAACCGCTGACTATCGTGAGGGGGACCTTGCGGCACCGACTCCGGAGCATGTCGAACGCTGGATAAGCCAGTTTGACGCTGCGGTGCAGCTTCCGATCCTTCGAGAGATGGATCATGTCCTGAAACAGACATATTTCTCAAGGAAATGGGTAACAGCCTTCTTTTCTCACCAGATAAAGCACGAAAAACTGACCGGACCAGATCCAGCCGGTTTCTGGACCGCCTCTCATCTTCTTGATATCCAGCAGAACGGGCACAGTCAGACGGAGATCAGGCAACTGTTTGCCGCTGCACTGCTTGAACAATGCGGCCTAGACCTTGACGAATGTGGGGCCGCCGGCGGCGCTTACATATACATCGACGACGTGATCTTCACTGGTGGGCGAGTAAGAAATGACCTCACGGCGTGGATCCGGGATACAGCACCAGCGACGGCGGTTGTACACATCCTGGTAATTGCCGCCCACAAACTTGGCGAATGGCAGTGCACGAAGAATTTAAAAGAGGTTGCCGCTGGGGTCGGCAAGGAAATCGAGATTCATGTATGGGCCGCAGCACGGATTGAGAACAGAAAGGCGTATCGCAACACCTCCGAAGTTTTATGGCCCGCTTTCGTTCCCGATGATGCTGCTTTGGCCGCCTATCTAGCCCAGCAAGAGCGTTTCCCTTTTGAGCCGCGCCATCCTGTCGGCAAGCTGGCAATCAATATCTTTTCGTCGGAAGAAGGGCGTCAGCTGCTCGAACGCGAATTCCTGCTGGCAGGCATACGTATTCGCGGGTTCTGCCAAAATCCTAATGCCATCATGCGTCCTTTGGGCTTCAGCGGTTTCGGAGTAGGTTTCGGCTCGACAATCGTCACATATCGCAACTGCCCCAACAACGCTCCCCTCGCCTTGTGGTGGGGTGATCCCGATGCGCACCGCAATCACCCGTTCAGCAGGTGGTATCCGCTGCTGCAACGGCGAACATATGAACGAGAGGTCGATTTCGATGACTTCGACTTCTGAGGCGCCTCGGAGCAACCAGTTTCGAACTTACGACAGGGAATCGAGCGTCGTCTTCCTGAAGACGAACGAGCGGTTCGGTGGTCTGTCGAACATGGCGCCAGGGTTTCCGCTGCGGGTAAACGGCGTCCGCATCCGCACGTCGGAAGCGCTCTATCAGGCATGCCGCTTCCCACATCTGCCGGACGTGCAGCGCAAGATCATCGACGAGCACAGCCCCATGACGGCCAAGATGCGGAGCAAGCCGTTCCGCAGGGATTCTCGTCCGGATTGGGACGCCGTGCGCGTGAAGATCATGCGTTGGTGCCTGCGCGTTAAGCTGGCGCAGAACTGGCGCGAGTTCGGCAGGCTGCTGCTGGCGACGGGAGACCGCCCCATCGTCGAGCAATCCCGCAAGGATGACTTCTGGGGCGCGAAGGTCGCCGAGGACGGTTCGCTCGTTGGCATGAACGTGCTGGGCCGCCTGCTGATGGAGCTACGCGAGCAGCTGAAGGGCGACGAGGCGGAGAGCCTGAACGCCATAGAGCCCTTGTCGATCCCACAGTTTTTGCTGTTTCAGCAGCCGATCGAAATGATTTGCGCTGAGCGCTCCCCCTCGCGATCAGCCGAGACTGCGCCGGGCCAATCACGGCCGGTCGCCCCGCCACTGCCGCGCGACTTGCCCCAACCCTCGCTTTTCGACCAGCCGATGATCGCCAAGGGCCAAATGAATATTCAAACCAATCCCGCCGTTGCGACGAACAGTAGCAAGGACCCGAAGCCCTATTCGAGGTATCGCGATAGTGCCCATGATTGGCTCGGGGCCGCGCCGGAACACTGGCAGGTCGTGCGGAGCAAGTACCTGTTCCGCGAAGTTGATGATCGCACGGATACGGGCACCGAAACGTTGCTATCCATGCGCCAGGCACATGGTTTGATTCCACACGCCAAGGTCTCGACCAAACCGGTAACGCCTGAGGAGTTGAAGGGCTACAAGCGCGTTCAGACTGGACAGATGGTGCTCAACCGAATGCAAGCCTCGAATGGCATGTTCGCTGTTGCTCGCGAGGACGGTCTTGTAAGCCCCGATTATGCTGTCTTTCGCCTTTTGAAGCCAATTGAGCCGGATTATTTCGTCGATGTGTTCAAGACAAATATCTACCGGGCGAAGTTCCGACAAGAATCTAAAGGGCTCGGCACCGGCATGTCAGGCTTTTTGAGGCTCTATTCGGATCGCTTCGGCACGATTCCGGTGCCGCAACCGCCAGCGGACGAGCAGCGTAAGATCGTAGAGTTTATCCGGAGTTACGACCTTCGCATCCGCCGCCTGATCCGCAACAAGCGGCGGCTGATCGGGCTGTTGAGCGAGCAGAAGCAGGCGATCATCAACCGGGCCATCACGCGCGGCCTGAACCCTGACGTCCGGATGAAGCCCACCGGTATCGACTGGATGCCCGAGGTTCCAGCGCATTGGGAGGTTAAGCGTATAAAAAATGTTGTTCGAGAACGAGATGCCAGGAGCGGCACTGGTCAACACGAACTGCTATCACTCACGCGCAAGCAAGGTCTTGTTCGACATTCGGAAGTAGCTAGTCGGCCAGCAAGTGCGTCAGACTTTGCAAACTACAAAGTGTGCCTGCCGGGTGAGATTGTAATGAACCGGATGCAAGCATGGTCAGGCATGTTCGGACTAGCGAGCGAGGCAGGCATGGTAAGCCCGGATTACGCGGTATTTGCACCGATTGGCGACGCCGACGCTGCATATCTTGTAACGCTCTTTAAGACACCAATGATTGTGCAGCAATTTGCGATGCTCTCTCAAGGGATTGGCGATGGATTTAACCGGCTCTACACGCCGACAATGGGCGGAATTCCCATTGTTCTTCCCGCCGCTGATGAGCAACGACAGATCTTAGAATACATCGAAAATGAAACACGCGAACTTGGGCAGCTCCAAGTTCGCTCTGAACATGAAATCGTCCTGATCCAAGAATACCGGGACCGCCTGATTGCCGATGTTGTCACCGGCAAGCTGGACGTGCGCCATGTCGAGATCGCCGCGCCTGCGGATGTGCCCGAGATTGGTGACGAGGAGGAACTGGAACCCGACGCGGAAGTGGCCGAGGATGATTCGGAGCTCCTGGAGGCGGAGGACTGATCATGCCGCCGCCCGCTTCGCCGAAGATCTACCATATCGTCCATGTCGATCGGCTGGCGTCGATCCTCGCCTCCGGCGGCTTGTTGTGCGATGCGGAGATCGTTCAGGCCAATGCGGCGGGCACCACCATCGGTATGAGCGGCATCAAGCAGCGACGGCTGAACGAGCTGCGGCTGACAAGCCATCCCAATCTTCATGTCGGGGCCTGCGTGCCGTTCTACTTCTGCCCACGCTCGGTCATGCTTTATCTGATCCATCAGGCCAACCACCTGGAGCTGAGCTATCGGGGCGGACAAGGCCCCATCGTCCACCTGGAGGCGGACCTGCGCCAGTCGGTGGCGTGGGCCGACGAGAACGGTTTGCGTTGGGCCTTCACGCTCTCCAACGCGGGAGCCTATTACTTCGAGGATCGATGCGATTTGGCGCAATTGCACGAGATCGACTGGGATGCGGTTCAGGCCAACCGGTGGGCCGGCAACGGTGTCTCTCGATCGGTCAAGGAGGGCAAGCAGGCCGAATTTCTGATCGAGGGCTTCTTTCCGTGGGGGCTGGTGGAACGGATCGGAGTCCATTCGCAAGTCGTTGCCCAGCAGGTCTATGCGGCCTTGAATGCCGCGCCACACAGACCACGTGTCGAAATCAGGCGGGAGTGGTACTATTGATGCGGCGGGAGACGGACATGTTCGAATACAAAACCGGCGACATTCTGGCGGAAGACGCCGAGGCCATCGTCAATACCGTCAACTGCGTCGGCATCATGGGGCGCGGCATTGCCCTGCAGTTCAAGAACGCCTTCCCCGCCAACTTCAAGGCCTATGCCGCCGCCTGCAAGCGCGAGGAGGTGCAACCCGGTCGCATGTTCGTCTTCGAGACTGGGCAACTGACCCATCCGCGCTTCATCATCAATTTCCCAACCAAGCGGCATTGGCGCGGCAAAAGCCGCATGGAAGACATCGAGTCGGGACTGCGGGCGCTGGCCGACGAAATCCGCGCCCGGCGCATCCGGTCCATCGCCATCCCGCCGTTGGGGAGCGGTCTCGGGGGGTTGGAGTGGTCCCAGGTCCGCCCCCGGATCGAGGCGGCCTTGCGGGACATCGGCGACGTTCGGATCATCGTCTTCGAACCGAAGGGCGCTCCCGATGCGAACAGCATGGTCCGCAACCGCGAGGTTCCCGACATGACGCCCGGAAGGGCGGCGCTGGTCGGCCTGATGCACCGCTACCTGGGCGGCTTACTGGATCCCTTCGTGACCCTGCTGGAAGTTCACAAGCTGATGTACTTCATGCAGGTGGCGGGCCAGCCATTGAAGCTGAAGTACACCAAGGCCCCCTACGGCCCCTATGCCGAGAATCTCCGCCATGTCTTGCGGGCCGTGGAAGGCCATTTAATCTCGGGCTATGCTGATGGAGGCGACGCACCCGCCAAGCAGATCGAACTGGTGCCGGGGGCGGTGGACGATGCAACCGCCTTCCTCAAACACGATACCGAAACCCAAGCGCGGTTTGATCGGGTGGCCGACCTCGTCGCCGGGTTTGAGACGCCGTTCGGCCTGGAGCTGTTGGCCACGGTCCATTGGGTCTCGGTGCATGAATCCGTCGAGGCCGTCGATGATGTCGTGCGGCACACCTATGCCTGGAACGAACGCAAGAAGCGCTTCTCTCCGCGCCAGATCGCGCTTGCCGTTGGCGTACTGTCCAAAAAAGGCTGGATTGACGCCCTTCCACCGGGCCGCGCATGACGACGGACACCAGCGAAAAAGGCCTCGAAGCCCTGATCGTCCGCTCGCTGATCGACGAAACGGGGTACGTCGCCGGAGACTCGAATGACTTCGACCGGGACCATGCCGTCGACCTGGCGAAGCTGTTCGACTTCCTGAACGCCACGCAGCCGGAGGCCGTCGAAGCGCTTGGCATTGGCGAGGATGGGCCCAAGCGGCTGCAGTTCCTGCACCGGCTGCAGGGCGAGATCGCCAAGCGCGGCGTCATCGACGTGCTGCGCAATGGCGTGAAGCACGGCCCCGGCTCGGCGGAGCTGTTCTACGGCACACCCACGCCGGGCAACGCCAAGGCCGAGGCGCTGTTCGCCGCCAACGTCTTCAGCGTCACCCGCCAACTGCACTATTCCAAGGACGCGACCAAGCTGTCGCTGGATGTGGGGCTGTTCATCAACGGTTTGCCCGTCGCCACTTTCGAGCTGAAGAACAGCCTGACCAAGCAGACGGTCGAGGACGCGATCGAGCAGTACAAGCGGGACCGTGACCCCAAGGAACTGCTGTTCCAATTCGGCCGCTGCGTCGTCCATTTCGCCGTGGACGATCACGAGGTGCGGATGTGCACGCACCTGAAGGGCAAGGCGTCCTGGTTCCTGCCGTTCAACAAGGGCTGGAACGACGGCGCGGGCAATCCGCCGAACCCCCACGGGCTGAAGACAGATTATCTGTGGAAGGAGTACCTGACGAAGCGGAACCTCACCGACATCCTGGAAAACTACGCCCAGGTGGTCGAAGAGGTCGACGAGCGCGGCAAGAAGAAGCCGCCGAAGCAGGTCTTTCCACGCTTTCATCAGCTCGACGTGGTGCGCAAGCTGCTGGCAGCCGCCGAAGCCGAAGGGGCCGGAAAGCGCTACCTGATCCAGCACTCGGCCGGCTCGGGCAAGAGCAACTCGATTGCCTGGCTCGCCCACCAGCTGATCGGCCTGGAGACCGGCGGCAAGACGACTTTCGACTCCGTCATCGTGGTCACCGACCGGCGGGTGCTCGACAGGCAGATCCGCGACACGATCAAGCAGTTCGCGCAGGTGTCCTCCGTCGTGGGCCACGCCGAAAAATCGGGCGACCTGCGGGCCTTCCTGAAGGCCGGCAAGAAGATCATCATCACGACGGTGCAGAAATTCCCCTTCATCCTCGATGAGATCGGCGACGAGCACCGCGGGCGAACCTTCGCCATCATCATCGACGAGGCCCATTCCAGTCAGGGTGGCCGCACCGCAGCGAAGATGAACATCGCGCTCGCCGCCAACGGCGCCGAGGAGGAAGAAGAGACGGTAGAGGACGCCATCAACCGCCTGATGGAAGCGCGAAAGGTGCTGCCGAACGCCAGCTACTTCGCGTTCACCGCGACGCCCAAGAACAAGACGCTGGAGGTGTTCGGCGCGCCGGTCCCGCAGGGGAACAAGGTCAGGCACGTGCCCTTCCACAGCTACACGATGAAGCAGGCGATCCAGGAGGGCTTCATCCTCGACGTGCTGAAGTACTACACGCCGATCGACAGCTACTACCGGCTGATGAAGACGGTCGAGGACGATCCCAAGTTCGACACCAAGCGGGCGCAGAAGAAGCTTCGCAAGTATGTGGAATCCCATGATCATGCGATCCGCAAGAAGGCCGAGATCATGGTCGACCACTTCCACGACCAGGTCATGGCGCACCGCAAGATCGGCGGCGCGGCCCGCGCGATGGTCATCACCAACGGGATTCAGCGGGCGATCCAGTACTTCCACGCCTTTCAGGCTTACCTGAAGGAGCGCAAGAGCCCGTATCAGGCCATCGTCGCCTTTTCCGGCGAGCATGAGCATGGCGGCCAGAAGGTTACCGAAGCGACCCTGAACGGCTTTCCCAGCAACAGGATCGAGAAGCTGATCCAGAAGGACCCGTATCGCTTCCTGATCGTCGCGGACAAGTTCCAGACCGGCTACGACGAGCCCCTGCTGCACACGATGTATGTGGACAAGACTCTGTCCGGGGTAAAGGCGGTGCAGACCCTGTCCCGCCTGAACCGGGCGCATCCGCAGAAGCACGATACCTTCGTGCTCGATTTCATGAACGATTTCGAAGTCATCAAGACATCGTTCGAGCCGTACTACCGGACCACGATCCTCAGTGAAGAGACGGACCCCAACAAGCTGCACGACCTGAAGGCCTCGCTGGACGGCTACCAGGTCTATTCCTGGGCGCAGGTGGCGGACTTGGTGGCGCTCTACCTCGGCGGTGCGGACCGTGACAAGCTCGACCCGATCCTCGATGCCTGTGTCGCCGTCTATAAGGCGGACCTCCAGGAGGATGGACAGGTCGACTTCAAGGGCAAGGCGAAAGCGTTCGCCCGGACTTACGGCTTCCTGGCCGCGATCCTTCCCTACAGCAATGCCGATTGGGAGAAGCTCTCGATCTTCCTGAACTTCCTGATCCCGAAGCTGCCTGCGCCCGAGGAACAGGACCTTTCAAAGGGGATCCTCGACGCCATCGACATGGACAGCTACCGTGTCGAGGCTCAGGCAGCCATGACCATCGTGCTGCCGGATGCCGACGCGGAAGTCGGACCGGTGCCCACCTCGGGCGGCGGGCGCAAGCCAGAGCCGGAACTCGACCTGCTGAGCAACATCCTCAAGACCTTCAACGAAATGTTCGGGAACATCGAGTGGAAGGACAAGGACAAGATCGGCAAGGTCATCGCCGAGGAACTGCCGGCAAAGGTGTCGGCTGACAAGGCCTACCAGAACGCCATGAAGAACTCGGACAAGCAGAACGCCCGCATCGAGCATGATAAAGCACTGGAGCGCGCCGTCATCGAGCTGCTGTCCGATCACACCGAGCTGTTCAAGCAGTTCAGCGATAATGCCTCGTTCAGGAAATGGCTGTCGGAGACGATTTTCGCCTCAACCTACGCCGAGGCGTCGTGATGGCGCAGCATCTGTCTGAAGGCAGTCTTCATCTTCGGGGGGGGGCTTCGACGAACGGGCGGCATTGGTCCGTTAGGTGGCATATCTGCCTATGTTGGTCCGCGTCCGTTCACTTCTGTTCGTCACCAGCCAATAATTTTTGTTGGGTCAAATGATGGGTATAAAAAATATAGGCTTTGTACGCGGCCCTATTTAACGATAGTAAGCGGACACTCCCTCCGCCACTTCTACTTGTTGAACCGATCTCCGGCCATCCAACCATGGCCGGAAATCCCCAGGAACCGCGCGGTTTCGGGCCGGAAGCTGTTGACTGCGTGTTCCCCCGAATCGGCCAAATTCTCTCTCTCCATGCCCATTCTCTCCGGACCTGTTGACTTCGGGCATTCAGTACCCGTTTTTCAACCCATTGAAATCGTTCGATATTTTGCGTCCCAAGCTGTTGACTTTTTGCAGAACAGTTGGAGAACGGAGGGAGTCCGGTATCGGAATTCGGTGCCGATTTTCAAGGTGTTGGCAGATTCTCCGGTACGTCGACCGTCAGTGAATGGTCGGCTTCCGGGCCGGAAGTAAGGCGAGCATCGGCGAAGAATCGGCAGCCACCATGCTGAACACCGCCACCGTTCAGGGCGAGCCCTCCGCGCGTCTTCACGTCAACCTGATCTGATCCAAGATCGGTCCTTCGGGACCGGTCTCCATTCACCGGCCATCACCACAAGGAAGCGTTACCATGACGCTTACGCTTGGTCCGGCGTGTCGTTGCTGCCCATGTTGACTGCCGTCAATGCGGCCATGAACTCACGCGGATAGTTGGCCTTCAGATATGCCGTCTGGTAGGCGACGAGGGCGTAGGCTGCGACGTGCGACTTGTTAGAGCTGTATCCCGCAAATCTGGCGACCTGATCGAAAATCTCGGAGGCCTTCTCCTTCGCGACGCCACGCGCCGTCGCCCCATCAACGAAGGTTTGGCGCTGCTTGTCCATCTCCTCCTTAAAATTCATGGCAATGGCGCGGCGCAACAGGTCGGCACCGCCCAGGGAATAGCCGGCCAGTTCCTGTGCGATCTGCATTACCTGTTCCTGGTAGATGATGATGCCGAAGGTCTCCTTCAGGATCCGTTCCAACGTCGGGTACAGGTAGTCGGGCTGCTCGCGGCCGTGCTTGCGGGCGATGTAGCTGGGGATGTTGTCCGCCGGGCCTGGACGGTAAAGCGCGACGATCGCGATAATGTCCTCGAAGGTATCCGGCGTCAGGACTTTGAAAACGTCACACATGTCCGCATATTCCCACGGGGACGCATACCCATATACCCCCAGGAACACGCACGATGTCAGTCCGTGCGAGAGCATCCTGAAGGTCTTTGCATCGTCGAGCGGTATGGCGGAGAGATCAATATCGATCCCTTGCCGCGCAATGAACTTGCATGCCTTGGCGAGCACCGTCAGTGCCATGAATCCGAAAAAGTCAAACCTTACTACCCCAGCCGATTCCACCCACTTCCTGTCGAAACCCGTAGCCGGCATGTCTGATTTTGGAACGCGGTAAAGCGGGATCAGTTCCTGCAACGGCCGGTCGCCGATGACGACGCCCGTCGGTTCGGTGAAGACATGGCGGTAGAGCCCTTCAAGGGGCTGGGCCCGACTGACCAGTTCAGCCACCGTCGGATCCTCATCGATCATTTGCTGCAATAGTGGTTCGGTGGCGATGGCCTTGGGCAACGTCATCGGGTCGCCCTGATCTTTCCGCGCCAGCTTGCAGATGCGGTAGATCTGCCGATCAGGCATCTGCAGCACGCGCCCGACATCACGCATTACCGAGCGGGTCTGAAATTTTTCAAACGTGGTGATCCGAGCCACCCTGTCCCGGCCATGCTTTTCCTGAATGTGAAGAACCACTTGGTCGAGCTTATCCTGGCAGAAGTCGATGCCGAAGTAGGGCTTTGACACGCGCTCGGGGTTCAGGAAACGCTCGAACAGCAGCCCAAAGCGGAGGGGATCCAGGTCCGTGATCGTCAGCGCCCATGCCACGACCGAGCCGACAACCATTCCGCGTCCCGGCCCCACTGGCACGTCGTTGGCCTTGGCCCACTGGACGACTTCCGCAACGACCAGAAAATACCCCGCGAACCCCGTCTGAATGATGACGCCGAGTTCATATTCCAGCCGCTCGCGATACGGTTTCGCCTTTTTCTCGCGCTCTTTATCGGTCATGTCCTTGGTGAAGATATGCTTCTCCAGGCGCATTTTCAGGCCATCGGTGGCCATCGCGCGCAGTCCGCTCTCCTTGCTCTGCCCCTCGCCATAGTCCCAGCACGGCATGATCGGTTCGATTCTCTCGACCATGAAGGCACAGCGGCGCGCGACGACAGCTGTGTTGTCCACGGCCTCGGGCAAATCGGCGAACAGGCGCCGCATTTCCTCGGCGCTTTTCAGATAGTGTTCGGGCGTAAGTCGGCGGCGGTCGGTTTCCTTGATATGCTTGCCCTCGGAGATGCACAGCAGGGTATCGTGGGCTTCATACATATCCTGCGTCGCGAAGAAGGCGTCGTTGGTCGCTACCAATGGCAGACCGAGCGCCTTAGCGAGTTCAAGAAAAGCCGGTTCCGTGGCGGCCTCGTTGTCGGCGCCGTGGCGCTGGATTTCGACGTAGAACCGGTCGCCGAAGGCTTGGGCCAGCCTTCGCGTCAACGTCTCGGCCGCCTCGTGTCGCCCCGCCAACAACAGGTTTCCGATCGGCCCACCGGATCCGCCCGACAACAGGATCAGGTCGTCCGCGCAGGCCTCCAGCACCGACAACGAAACGTGTGGCTCCTCGGCCTGTTCGATGTCGAGATGGACGGATTTCAGCAGCCGCATCAGGTTGCCATAACCGTTGCGGTTCATGGCCAACGCGACTACCGACGGGAGCGCCTCCTGGCGCACGCCATTGATGGGAACGTCGGTTTCGACCGCGACCGAAATCTGGCAGCCAATGATCGGCTGGATGCCTGCGTCGGCACAGGCCAAGGAGAACTCCATGGCGCCGAACAGGTTGTTGGTGTCGGTCATGGCAACGGCGAGCATGCCCATGCTGCGCGTCAGTTCGACCAGTTGCTGAATTCGGATCGCACCTTCTGAGAGCGAATAGGCGGAGTGCAGGCGCAGATGGACGAAATTGGGGGGCGACATGGCTGAGTTTCCCAAAAATTGGTTCCACCCAATCCAGCTTTGAGGTTGGACGGGCATTCGCACCTGTCGGCGAGGGGGATGAGGAGCCTCTCGGTTCGAGGCTGCCAAGGTGAAATCGGGTGAAGCGGTCCGCGCTTATATTCGTGGCGAGGATGGTGCGACTGGCACGCGGCTACTCCGCCCTCTCGTACAAGGCGTACATCAATTGATGATAGGCACTCGCTGTCTTCAGGGCGGCAAGCCCTTGTTCCGACCCGATTTCCGAATCCAGGCCGTCAAGGATCCTCAGATCGAAATCAACCTCGTTATTGAAAAGGTTGGTCAGCGCGTCCTTCAGGCCCATCGCGGCATGGTAGGATTTCCCATCGGACCAGTCATACCTGACCTCGACGCGGGCCAATTGAAACGATCCGTCCTTGTTGATCGTCCACTGAAACAGGGCTTTCGCGCCTGAAAATTTGGAAAGGTGGTCTGCGCCGCTGATGTTGCCAACAACCTTCGATGCCAGGATTTTCATCGTGAAGGGTTTGGCGTCCTTTATGGAACAGACGGATTCGACAACTCTCTGGCCGCGTGCCGTTTCGAACTGACGCCATTCCGTGGCGGCGCAATTGGCCCATCCGCCAAACGCCTCGCCAACCGTCAGGCTTTGGTTGAACTTGAGAACGCCGCTTTTCACCAGGTCCACGTTGCCCGCGTGGCCCGGAGCGGGGAACAACACGAAGCCGACCATAAGACTGAGGGCAGCAAATATTTTCATCAGGAATTCTCCGCGAATAAGATCAACACGCGAAATGTCGGCAAAACCATTCAACGGAACGTCCGCCATCGCCCGATGGCTCAACGAACGGTCCCGGAAGTTTCTCGAACATTTGAAAAATGTTGATACCCCAATGGTACGTCAGAAATGGACGCATCCATGCGGGCCGGGAAATTTTGGACTCGCCAAATGTTTTCCGTCGGCTAGGATCCGGGATGTGAACGCTGAAACATAATGGGGGGCCGCGATCATGCACGCAAAACTCGAAGGCGTCCAAGCCGAGATATATGATTTCCTGGAAAGTGCGAATGCCCAGTTGCCTGGGAAAGACGCCCTGTACTACGGCGGACAATTTTTGACAGGCTGCCTGGATCGGCCCGATTTCCTGTTCGCGGGAATCAACCCTGGGTTCGGTGCGGATGATTGGATCGGCCGACCCAAAACGTTCCAGCGCAGGCCGTTCGAGGCGGCCCCCTGTAAGTTCATTTCCGAGCAAGAAGAGGGCGCGCCTTTGGCGAGCGATATCGTCGGCGTCCTGTTGAACGACGATGCCAGCCGCCTGGCGCGATGCGCGGAAACAAGCCTCGTGTCGGTTTTCGCGACCCCCGGCGTTCCAGATCTTAATCGGCAGCTTGCCGCAACCGGCCTGCAACAGCGCCATGGGCAGTTGATGAAACACGCCGTCGAAGCAATTTTGGAAGCGCTTCGCCCCAAGCAGGTCGTTTGCATCGGCATGACGGCACACAAGGCGTTTACGGGCACGTTCGGAATTTCACAGAATCAAATCGCCATGAAAAGCGTCAAATCGGCATCCGGTTTATCGGATCCGGTCTATTACAAATGCAGCGAGTTTAATGGCATTCCGGTGCACGGCGTTCTGATCCACCGCACCGCCCATCCGTCAAGAGTCATGCTGGACGAACTTCGTCAGATTTTCAAAGAGTTGTGATGCGAAGGCGGCAAACTGGGCGCTTTGTTGGTATCGGCGATTTTGGAGTCTGCCTGTGGATATGCGAGGGCGCCGCATGTTCACCGGCCTGACATCCGCTTCGTCGTCATGAAGTATCCGGGAACGCGTCGATAATGGTTGCCCGTGACGAAAAGGTGGAGGGCCTGTTCGCGCTTGCCCTGGCGATGCAGGGAACGCGACAAGGATTGACGCTCGCCGATATCCAGGAGCGGTTTTCGGTATCCCGGCGGACGGCCGAGAGAATGCGGAATTCCGCGGAGCGGGTTTTTCCGCAATTGGAACAGGCCAATCCTGGTGAGATTCCCAAGCGGTGGCGGATACCATTCGGGGCGGCAAATAGCCTCCTTCAAACGTCCGCCGAGGAATTGGCCGATCTCGAACTGGCGATAAAGAACCTCCGGCGAGACAACCTGATCGATGCAGCAGATCGGCTTACCGGTCTGCGCGCTAAGATCATGGCCATGCAAAAACCGACGACCTTGCGGGCCATTGAACCCGATTTGGACGTTTTGGTCGAGGCGGAAGGATTTGCCCTTCGACCGGGGCCAAAACCTTCGATTTCTCCCACCGTCCTTTCGTCGCTCAAACAGGCGATCGCCGCTTGCGTCAAAGTGCGGCTTCATTATCGGCAGCGGGAAACAGGCACGCCAAGCTGCCAAATCGTCTGTCCTTACGGCTTTCTTTTCGGATCGCGCCACTACCTTGTCGCCTACAGCATGAATACGGCCGTGCGCGATTACCGCCTGTTCAGCCTTGGCAACGTCGACCGGGTCGAGGTCACGGAGTGGCCCTTCACGAGACGCGAAGATTTCTCGCTCCAAGCCTACGCGGAAAAGTCGTTCGGCGTTTTTCAGGAAGAACCTTTCGACGTCGTATGGCGGTTCAGCAAGGCCGTCGCAGGCGATGTGGCGGAGTTCCTTTTCCACCCGACCCAGACAATGGAAGAGCAAAGCGACGGTACCATCCTGGTGCGATTCCGGGCCGGAGGCGCCACGGAGATGTGCTGGCATCTGTTTAGGTGGGGAGGCAATGTTGAAATCCTGGAACCGCCCTGGCTGGCACAGAAATTCGAACAAATGAAAGCCCCTGCGGCAGCACGACAATCTTGAAAGAACGGCTGCCTGCCAAGACGTTGCCGGCTGGGTCTGCAGAAGAGAGGGAACGCCGAACCCGAGGCATCCAACTGGTTTGTCACCGCAGGCCGAAGCCGATTGCCTTCCGTGCTCCCGGCTTTCCGGCATCTTCTGCCCCCGGAATGCGCGTGCGCGCACCTCGACTATGGCCGATTGGTTCGCGAAGCAATCGGGGTTCAGTCGCCAGGCCGCTGGAGAGGTGCTGACACACTGTTCCGGCACGTATCACTTGTCCGAACGCTTTTCGGTGTCCGCCTCGCGCTTGAATTGCGATGGCTGCTGCTCCCACTCCACCGGAAACGGCTTCATGAGCGCATCAAGCTGCATCTCCGCCGTCTGCCGCCCGTCAAGAATTGCCTCAACGATTTCGGGCGCCAGCAGTGTCAACCGCAGCACCCGGCTGACGTAGGACTTGTTAATGTTCTCGGCAGCGGCCAGATCGGCGACCGAGCCGTGAACGCCGGCCTCCAGCAGCTTCCGCCACCGGAACGCCCGCGCCAGCGCCTTGACCAGAGCGTTGTCGACGCGGGCGCGCGGCGGCATCCAGGCGGTGGCGCCGTCCGGCGCAATCACCAGCTTGCGCCCGCCGCGCCGTCGGAAGGTCATCGGCACCCGCACCGTGATGGTATCGCCGATGCGTTCGCTCACGTCCGTCATCACGCAGCCTTCCGATTCGCGTCGGCGGCACGGAGGTCGGCGACCAGGGAACCGAGGCCCGCGGTGCGCAACCGGATGTCGAGACCGTCGGGACGAACATCGACCCGTTCGACCAGAAGCTGGACGACGCGTGCCTGCTCGGCCGGGAACAGTTCGTCCCACAGGGAATCGAACCCTTCGAGGGTCTCTCGCACCTCCGCCTCGGTCAGTCCGCCAATCTCCGACCGCGCCGATCGCCACGTGGCGACGATGACCTCGGGTGCACGCAGCAGGCCGCGCAACTGGTCGACCACCGCGGCCTCTATCTCCGCGGCGGGCACGCGGCGGACGATACCGGACGGGATCTCGCCCTTCAGCAGCCCGGCGGCGACGTAGTACCGATAGAGGCGATCGCCCTTCCGGGTGTGCGTCGGCGACATCGCCCGGCCGTCGGCGCCGAAGATCAGGCCCTTCAGCAAGGCGGGCGTCTGGGCGCGGGTTCGATTGGCGCGGAGCCGGGGACTTTCGGCGATGATGGCGTGGACCCGGTCCCAAATCTCCCGATCAATTATGGCCTCGTGCTCGCCGGGATAGGCGACACCCTTGTGCACGGCCATGCCGATGTAGACCTGGTTGTTCAAGAGCTTGTAGAGGTATCCCTTGTCGATCGGCCTGCCGCGCTTGGTGGTCACGCCCTCGGCGGCCAGGGTCCGCGCCAGCACGGTCGCCGATCCGACACCGAGGAAGCGCTCGAAGATCATGTGCACGGTGGCGGCCTCGGTGGCGTTGACCACCAGCTTGCGATCCCGGACATCGTAGCCGAGCGGTGGGTTGCCTCCCATCCACATGCCCTTCTTGCGGCTGGCGGCGAACTTGTCGCGGATGCGTTCGCCGATCACCTCGCGCTCGAACTGGGCGAACGATAGCAGGATGTTCAGGGTCAATCGACCCATGGAGGTGGTGGTGTTGAACGCCTGCGTCACCGACACGAAGGTGACGTCGCGGCGGTCAAACACCTCGACCAACTTGGCGAAGTCCATCAGCGCGCGGCTCAGACGGTCGATTTTGTAGACCACCACCACGTCGACCCGACCACCCTCGATGTCACGCAGGAGACGTTGCAGTGCCGGCCGTTCCAGCGTGCCGCCGGAGAAGCCGCCGTCGTCGTAGCGGTCGGGAACCAGGACCCATCCCTCCGGCTTCTGGCTGGCAACGTAGGCCTCGCAGGACTCCCGCTGGGCGTCGAGCGAGTTGAACTCCATGTCCAACCCTTCCTCGCTCGACTTTCGGGTGTAGACGGCGCAGCGCCGCTTTCGGATGAGGGCGTTTTTCATCGTCCCGCTCCCGATTTACGCAGTCCGAAGAACACGACCCCGTTCCAGCGGGTACCGGTGATGGCTCGCGCGATGGCCGACAGCGACTTGTAGGGGCGCCCCTGGTATTCGTAGCCATCGACCAGCACGGTGACGCAGTGCTCGATGCCCTGGTATTCACGGATTAGCCGCGTGCCGGCGATCGGCCGGTCGTCGGCCCGGCGACGGCGCACCTCGACCTTGCCACCGTCCAACTGTTCGCCCAGCGCCTCGAGCCGCTCCACCGTGGTGGGCTTCAACCCGCCGAGGGCCAGTTCCTGGATCCGGTAGGCCAGCCGACTCTCGAGGAAGCGCCGGTTGTAGGGCGGTGGGTCACTATCGAACAGCTCACGCCACTGCTTCTTCAGGTCAGGAGTCGGCGTGGTTTTCAGAGCCGCGATTCGTGCGAGAACAGTGTCCGTCATGAGGGGGTCTCCGGCCTGGTTTTGACGGGTTCATGACGGCTCCGGGGTTCCGGGAAGTCGAGACAACTGTCTCCGCGGTCAACGGATAGTCCGCTTGACTTCGGCGAACGGAGACGGACTAGACCAGTGGCAAGGATGCCGGCCAGCTCGGCGAGTCGCTCGGCGGCGGACAGGTGTTTGGGGTGGATGGGATTCGTCATCGCGTCCAATCCTTTCGGACGCATGGTGCTGCCGCCCAAGGACATTTTACAGCGAAATCAATCTCTTAACGTAGTGCGGCGAAGAAGAAGGAACCGCTGCGAATCGAATACCGAACCTCCTGGCTCTCGCGTCGCCGAGTTCAGTCACCCGTTTGGCGAATTGCCTATTGAGTCGGCAAGCACCAAATCGTATCACTTCGCAAATCCGCTGACTTGCGTATCAAACCAGAGACCAAGATTGAGGAGACCTCGCCATGCCATCAGAGCCAATGACCTTCGGAGGTGCCATCGCCGACGCGCGGAGGAAGAAGGGGCTGAGCCAAAAGGAACTCGCCGCGAAGATAGTCAAGGATGACGATGGGGGGGCCATCTCGCCGCAGTACCTGAACGACATCGAGCATGATCGGCGCAGCCCCACGTCGGATTCCCTCATCCGTCAGTTCGCGACAGTGCTTGACGCGGATGAGAATCTCCTTTTCGTTCTGGCAGGGAAGATCCCCGAGGACACACGGGCGAAAGCCACGGATCCGAAGAAGGCCGCCGCAGCGTTCGCCAATTTTCGAAGAAACATTTCGAAATAGAGGCAAGCCCATGGTGAAGATGGTGCGCGACAGCTCCGGACGGTTTCCTGAGCGGCCGCATTATTCGCCCGGCGAGATCGATTCCGAATGCGAGAAAATCGTTGGGGGGTTTCTGCGGGCACGGCACGGCGCGGGCTGCCCGCGGATCACGACCGATGAACTCTCGATTCTGATCGAAAAGAGCGGCGCCTCACTGGACTCCTCTGTCGACCTCGCACCCTTTGGCGATGATGTCGAGGGCATGACGGCGTTCTTTCCGAATCGCAGTCCGGAGGTCTCCATCTCCGATACGCTGGCAAACGACAGCCGGCGCGAGAATCGCCTTCGCACCACGCTGGCGCATGAATACGGGCACGTCCATTTCCACGGTTATCTCTGGGCCGAGAAGTTCGCGACGAGCCGGCTGTTCGACCGGCTGAGCCGCGAGAACAAGGCCATCTGCAAGCGGGACACCATCCTGAATGCCCGCGAGTATGACTGGATGGAGTGGCAGGCTGGGTATGCCAGCGGCGCGATTCTGATGCCGGTCACGGCCATCCGGAGGTTGGTTTCCGACTACTGCGCGCCCCTCGGCCTCCACAGTGCGGTCGTTGCCGGCTCGGAACACGGCCGAAAAATCATCGGGGCCGTCACCGAGACGTTCCAGGTTTCCGAGGACGCGGCGAGGGTGCGCCTCATCAAACTGAATCTTCTCACGGGGTCGGACCGTCAGGGAGCTCTCTTCCACTAGCCTCAACGTCAATCCGCTAATTTGCGAAGTTTTGCGATTGACATCGCCGGAGCGCGTGATATTTTAAGCTCGCGACTACGCAAATCCGCTGATCGGCATTATGGAGGTCCATTATGTCAACGCCGAAGCAGGGTCCCGAGACCCACCACGTGGTGCCCAATCCCGATGGGGGTTGGGACGTCAAGCGCGGGGGCGCCGAGCGCGCCAGCCGTCACTTCGACACCAAGCAGCCCGCCGTCGATTACGCGCGGGACGTTAGCCGCAATCAGGAGACGGAGCTGCGGATCCACAACCGCGACGGCAAGATCTCCCAGAGTGACAGCCACGGTAACGACCCACGCAAGATCCCTGGCTGAATTGTCCGGGGGAAGGAGGCTTCCCCCGGACCATCTCCTATCCAACGATGGAGCCATTGATGCCGTATCTGTTTCGTCTGATTCGCAACACCCCAGTTTCTTCGCTTAAGACGTTTTTCACCCGGTGCGCGGTGGTGCTTCAGCCGGCCGTGAACTGGACCGCTCCCGAACGGCAGGTCGTGGACACCCTGCTTCAGGCCGTGGATGCGATGGACGATCTTGCGTTGGCCCGAGTCCGGAACGACGCGGAGCGCGTCACCAAGATGACCGACGACGCGGGCCAGACCGCCCTTTACAGCGTGGTCGGAAACAGGACCAACCTGGACACCCTCGGCAATGCCCATGATCGGGCGCTGTGGATGTTCCTGAACGACGCCACCGGCTTCCTGCGAGCCGAAGAGGTCCGTTTTACCGACGAGCGGCGCCGCGGCCGCATGTGGGACGGGTTCATCGGAACGCCGAACATGCCCTTGCGGCGCGACAGCGCCTCGGTGTCTGCGTTCCAGAACGCGATTCGTCAGAGGTTCTCGTCAAACCACGTCCACGTGGACATCTTCGATCGCCAGCGGCCGACCTTCGAGGGCGAGGATTGCGAACTCATCCAGGTGGTTGTGTACCGCGAGGGTCTGCCGGATGACACTCTGGCTTTCGACGATGCTGGGACCCTGGTCCGTCGCCCGCAACGTCCGGTGTTCGAAGCGGCGCTGACCTACGAGCCGGCGACCGGCGTGATCGAGGTCGTCGCCAACGATCGCGAAAGCCGCGAGGACATTGTGCGATTCATGGCCCGCGATCTGCTCGGGATCGAGTTCCAGGAGGAGCGGCTGCCATTTCGTCGGTATGACCTCTCGGTCCTGTTGCATCCTTTCGACTTCCCCACGGATCCGGCTGACGGAATCGCGGCGGTCGAGGTGAGACAACTGCGGCTGATGCCCCTCGACACCGTCGGGGAACGCCTGACTTTGGAATGCCTGCGGAAGGCCGAACGCACGATCTGGGACATGGCGCGTGACCGGTTCGGCGAGGCCGACCCCCTGTCGGGCGGCTGGGTCGCGACCCAGGCCAAGCTGTCCATTCGGTTCCATCCCACCGGCGAGTCGAGGCGCCAGCGTACCCTGCCGCTGACCATCACCATGCCGCACGGCTGCAACCTCAAGGACCAGACCGAACGCGAACAGCTGATCGGAGAGAGGTACCTGCGCCGGTGGGGCATCCTGCGCGATGCCTGATCGGGCACCCTTGCTTTCGCCAGCCGCCCTGGAGTTGCTGCTGTCCGCTATCGAAACGCGGGAGGCGGTCATTTCCGGGACCGCGCTGTCCGACCACTTCGGATCAATGTCGGAACGACTTGTCGATACGGGGTTACTCAAGCCGTGCGGCCACGAAACGGCCACGGTCTCCTTGGCCGACCATGACGATGTGCCCGTCACCCTGACATGGTCGCCGGACGGCGGCGGTTTGGGATATTTCAGCCCGACCGCCGGATGGGTGAGGGTTAGCGACGACCGCCTCGTCAGGTACCGGGTCGACTTCCCGGTGATGTTTGCACGAATGATGGTCCAGGCGGACGTGTCGTCTCGCGCCGGGCCGGTTCCCCTCGTTCCCGACCTCCTCTGGGAGATCGGCGATGTTCGTCTCGGCCGCCGGACGCAGCGGGTCTCCGTGTGGTTCGGCCGGCGGCTGCATGATCCGTCCGTGTGGCGTCGGGTCGGCGATACAGTCGAGGCGCGGCCATCATCCCGTCTGCGCATTCTCCTCACCAGCACACCGTCGCAGCGCCTGCCGCAACAGCTCCTCCCAGGGCATCTCGTGGTCGGGCTGCGCGATGTCATTGACTTCGAAACCGGTCTCTCGGTCCACCCCGAAATCCTCGCCGCTCGCCTGGACGGCTCCCATCGGCCGGCCGTTAAGGAAGCTATCTACCTGTCCCCCGATGGAACACGGCTGATCATCAACGGGGACGTGACGATCGACTTCAGGTCGGACATCCAGATCGCCATCATCCGCAAACTGGTCGAAGGATTCCGGACGGGTAAGCGGTACCGCGCTCAGGACCTGTTGGCCGAGGCACAATCGGGGGTGGACGGCCTGCGCCGCGCCTTCGGCGCCAAGAAGTGGGCGCAGCTGGATCCCTACCTGATCTCCCATAACGGCCTCTGGGGATTCGAACTCTAGGCCGAATTTCTCCCTGATCTTCTCCCGGTCCGGGCCTCGTTCTTCTCCCGCCATCTGCGAGACGCTGCCTTCGGAAGCGATGCCTTTCGAAGGAGATCCAGATGGCCATCACACATCTCAACCAGATCGAACTCGCCCGCCGTTGGCGCATCAGTCCGCGCACGCTCGAGCGCTGGCGCTGGTTGGGCCAGGGACCGCGCTACCTGAAGATCGGCGGGCGCGTGGTCTACCGGCTCGAAGACGTCGAGGCGTTCGAGGCCGACAAGCTTCGCGAGATTGCGCAATGAACACCCGCAATCACGCAGCTCTGCGCCCGGATGACTTTGTTTTCTCTCCGGTTCGCGGGCGAAACAGAGCGAAATCCCTCGTATTGGTGCCTTCGGGCCAATCCTGTACTTCAATGGGGATGAACATCCCCGCTCCCCTTCGCTGCCCCTTCACCGAGAGCCGCTTCTGCGCATGGGTCGCGCAGGCCAAACCGGGCGACGAGGTGGAGTACCACCGCGGCTTCCTGGTTATCGACCTGACGCTGCCCGGCGCCCTGAGCCGTGTTGCCCGGGCGGAATTGGCCGTCGTCGCCGCGTGCGCCTTTGATCTGGCGGAACGCGGCTTCATCCACCTCGTCCAGCGGCGCATCGGCCCCAGCGTCTTTGCCTATCTTGCAATCGCCCGGCCGCACCGCGGCCCGCGGCCGATCCCCTTTCAAGACCTGATGCCCGAGGAGGCAGCGTGATGCCTGCTCTCGTCAACCATCCGGCCCTGGGTGACCTCGACCGACTGCCTCTCGGCGACATTGCGGCCTTGCCGGCCGACCAACTGGCGCTCCTGCAGGACGAAGCCGAAACGGCGTTGACGGCCGCCAAGGCGACCGCGGACCGCATCGCCGTCGCACTGACCATTCGCTACGCCGAGCGGGCACAAACCGCCCGCCGGACTGAAAACAAGGACACCGGCACCGTCCGTTTCGACGATGGTCCGGTCACCGTGGTCGCCGATCTCCCCAAGAAGATCGACTGGGACCAGCCCACTCTCGCTGCCGTGGTCGAGCGCATTCGGACCGCCGGCGACGACCCCGCCGAGTACGTCGACATCACCTTCAAGGTGCCGGAACGCAAATACGCCGCCTGGCCCGAGAGCATCCGTGCGGCGTTCGAGACGGCCCGCACGGTGCGCACCGGCAAACCCTCTATCCGCCTTTCCCTGAACAACGAGGTATGACCATGAGCAAGGACAAGCTCACCGCCCTGCGCGAGCGCAATTACGCGCTCGCCAGCCTCCCTGACATGCTACGCGTCCCGACCTTCCCCGGAGGTCGCGGCGAGGCGATGAAGCCCGTCGAGACCGTGACCCTCGACGACATCGCCTTCGCGCTGATCGCCTTGCAGGAGAAGGCTTCGGCGATCTACCGCGAGGCCGACGCCCTGCGCACCGTCTACGAGCTCGCCCGCAGGAACGGCGCGCTCGGCTCCGACCCCGCCCTGTGTGCGATCCCGGTCGAGAAGGAGGGCTCGTGATGGCCCTCCCCATCATCTCGGCCGACCAGCGCCTCGCCGAACGGCGCGGGGTCAAGGGCTGCATCTTCGGCAAGTCGGGGATCGGCAAGACCTCGCTGCTGTGGACGCTGAACGCCACCACCTGCCTGTTCTTCGACCTCGAGGCCGGCGACCTCGCCGTCGAAGGCTGGCCCGGCGACACGATCAGACCGAAGACCTGGCAGGAGTGCCGCGACTTCGCCGTCTTCATCGGCGGGCCGAACCCGGCGCTGCGCGATGACCAGGTCTACAGCCGGGCGCATTACGATGCGGTGTGCGAACGCTTCGGTGATCCGGCGGCCGTCGACCGCTACGAGACCATCTTCATCGACAGCATCACGGTCGCCGGACGGCTGTGCTTCCAGTGGTGCAAGGGCCAGCCCGAGGCGATCTCGGAACGGACCGGCAAGCCGGACATGCGCGGCGCCTACGGGCTGCACGGCCGCGAGATGCTCGGCTGGCTCACCCATTTGCAGCACACCCGGGCGAAGAACGTCTGGTTCGTCGGCATCCTCGACGAGAAGCTCGACGACTTCAACCGGCGCATCTTCGTGCCGCAGATCGACGGCTCCAAGACCGGCAACGAACTGCCCGGCATCGTCGACGAGGTCATCGCCATGGCCGAGATCAGCCAGGGTGACGGCGCGCCGTTCCGGGCCTTCGTCTGCCAGACCCTGAACCCCTACGGCTATCCCGCGAAGGATCGCAGCGGTCGCCTCGACATGATCGAGGAACCGCATCTCGGCCGCCTGATGGCGAAGATCGGCGGCCCCGTCAAACCGGCGAGCGAGAGGTTGGAGTTTGGCCGCCCCGCCTCTCCGCCCGCCGATACCCCCGTCACGCAACATGATCAAGGAGCGTCCTGACCATGAACGGTCCGTGGAACGATTTCAACGACGCCGAATCCCAGACGTCCTACGACGTGATCCCCAAGGGCACCATCGTGCCGGTCCGGATGACCCTGAAGCCCGGCGGCTACGACGACCCGGCCCAGGGTTGGACCGGCGGCTACGCCACCCGCAACGAGACCACCGGCTCGGTCTATCTGAACGCCGAGTTCGTGCTTCTCGAAGGGCCATACGCGCGGCGCAAAGTCTGGACCCGGATCGGGCTGATGAGCCCCAAGGGACCGGAGTGGGGGAACATGGGCCGCTCCTTCGTGCGCGGCATCCTCAACTCGGCGCGAGGGCTGTCGGACAAGGACAACTCGCCGCAGAGCCAGATGGCGCGCCGTATCAACGGGTTCGCCGATCTCGACGGCATCGAGTTCCTGGCCAAGATCGACATCGGCAAGGACCAGAACGGCGACGCCAAGAACGAGATCCGCTTCGCCGTCGCGCCCAACCACAAGGACTGGGACGCCTACCGCAAAAGCGGCGGCGCCTGGAATCCGGGCGCCGCTTCGCCGGCGGAGTTTCCGGTGACGGGTGTTGTGGCGTCCGCGCCCGCCGCATCCGCCGCACCGCCGGCCGCCAATCCGAACCGCCCGTCTTGGGCCCAGTAGGAGGGGCGGAACCATGATTCTCCGTCCCCGCCAGAAGACCTTCGTCGAGCGCAGCGTCCGCGCGCTCGATGAGCACGGCAACACCTTGGGCGTGGCCCCGACCGGTAGCGGCAAAACCGTCATGCTGTCGGGCGTCGTCGGCCGCATGCTGGCCGACAACCATGCCAAGGCCTGCGTGCTGGCCCACCGCGACGAGCTGACGGCGCAGAACGTGCTCAAGTTCGCCAAGGTCAACCCGGCGATCAGCACCTCGATCGTCGATTCCCGTACCAAGTCCTGGCGGGGCCGGACCACCTTCGCCATGGTGCCGACGCTGGCCCGCCCGGCGAACCTCGACGCCATGCCGGCGCTCGACCTGCTGGTCATCGACGAGGCCCACCATGTGATGGCTGACAGCTACCGGCGGGTCATCGACCATGCCCGGAGCCGCAACCCCGACGTCCGGGTATTCGGGGTCACGGCGACCCCGAACCGCGGCGACAAAAAGGGACTGCGTCCCGTCTTTTCCAACGTCGCCGACCAGATCTCGATCGGCGAGATGATCGCCTCGGGCCACCTGGTGCCGCCGCGCACGTTCGTCATCGACGTCGGCACCCAGGACGCCCTGAAGAGCGTGCGTCGGACCGTCGACGACTTCGACATGCGGGCGGTCGACGCCATCATGAACAAGGCGCCGATTACCGCCGCCGTGATCCGCCATTGGCGTGAAAAGGCGGGCGATCGGCAGACGGTCGTCTTCTGCTCGACGGTCGATCATGCCCGCAATGTTCGCGACGCCTTCGTCGCCGACAACGTCCGTGCCGACATGGTTCATGGCGAACTCCCTGAGACCGAACGGCGCCGGGTGCTCCGCGCCTTCGAGAAGGGCGAGCTGCAGGTCGTCGTCAATGTTGCGGTGCTGACCGAGGGATGGGACCACCAGCCGACCAGCTGCGTCGTCCTGCTCCGGCCGTCTTCCTACAAGTCGACGATGATTCAGATGGTCGGGAGGGGTTTGCGGACCGTCGATCCCAACGAGTTCCCCGGCATCGTCAAGACCGACTGCATCGTGCTGGACTTTGGCACCTCGACCCTGCTTCACGGCTGTCTCGAACAGGACGTCGATCTCGACGGCCGGACCGCCGCCGGCGACGCGCCGAGCAAGGACTGTCCGGAATGCGGCGCTGAGGTGCCGTTGGCGGTTCGCGAATGCCCGCTGTGCGGCTACCTGTGGGAGGTGCTGGCCGGCAGCGGGCGCGAGACCACGCCGCTGTCCGACTTCGTCATGATGGAGATCGATCTGCTGAAGCGTTCCAGCTTCCGTTGGTGCGATCTGTTCGGCGACGACGCGGCGCTGGTCGCCAACGGCTTCAACGCCTGGGGCGGGATCTTCTTCCTGCACGGACGCTGGCATGCCGTCGGCGGCGCCAAGGGCCAGCCTACCCGCCTGCTCGCCGTCGGCGAACGGACCGTCTGCCTGGCCGCCGCCGACGACTGGCTGAACGAGAATGAGACCGACGAGAGCGCCCACAAGACGCGCGCCTGGCTCAACCAACCGGCCACAGAGAAGCAGCTTTGCTATCTCCCACCCGATCGCCGGCAGGACTTCGGGCTGACCCGCTACCAAGCCTCGGCGCTGCTTACCTTCACCTTCAACAAGGCGGCGATCCAGCGGCTGGTGACGACCGCGACCACCGCCGAGAGGAGGGCGGCATGATCCATGGCCGGTTCATCCGAATCCGCCGCCACCCGGTTTCGCCATTGGCATCCGCGTGGCGTGCTCTGTGCCGTCTGCCGGCGCCCGGCGCGTGGCTTCTGTTGGTTCGACCCGGTGCCATCGAAGCGACCCCGGCCCTCGGTCTGGTTCTGCTCGATGGCCTGCCAGGATTTATGGACGCGATTAGCGCGGGAGCGTTTGGCCATGGTTGACCTGACCGAACAGGAACGGGCGGCGATCCGCTCCGCCATGAAGCCGGTTGCCGAGATCATGGAGGAGACCGGCTGGCAGACCCGGCTGATCGACCTCACCGAGGCCCAGGTGCTGACCCTGATCGAGGTCGCAGTCGGCGGCTTCCAGGACGCCATGCATGCCACGGCCATGGCCGACGACCCGGAGATCCCCTTCTGATGCTCGACTTCAATCATTCCGTCGGCTTCGCCGACCGCGTGAATGCCCGGATCGACGCAGTGCTGGTGGCAGAGCTCGGCGCGCAGCCGCCGCGCGCGTATCTCGGCGGCTCGCGTCTCGGCATCGCCTGTGATCGTGCGCTGCAGTACGAGTACGCCCAGGCGCCGAAGGACGATGGCCACGACTTCGACGGCCAGACCCTGCGCATCTTCGCTGCCGGCCACCTGTTCGAGGATCTCGCCGCCGGTTGGTTGCGGAACGCCGGCTTCGATCTCTACACCACCAAGGGCAACCGGCCGGACGGCGGCCAGTTCGGCTTCTCGGTCGCCGGCGGGCGCATCCGCGGCCATGTCGACGGCATCATTGCCGCCGGCCCCGAAGGTCTGCTGTCCGGCTGCCCGGCGCTATGGGAATGCAAGACGATGAACGCCAAGAATTGGCGCGAGACCGCCGCCAAGGGCGTGGTCGTCACCAAGCCGGTCTACGCCGCCCAGATCGCCGTCTACCAGGCCTACATGGAGGCGACCGTGCCGGGGATTGCGGCGAACCCGGCGCTGTTCACCGCCGTCAACAAGGATACCGCCGAACTCCATCATGAACTGGTCCCGTTCGATGGCGGGTTGGCCCAGCGCATGAGCGACAAGGCGGTCCGCATCATCCAGGCGACCGAGGCGGGCGAACTGCTACCCCGCATCGCCCAGTCCGCGGACTTTTACGAATGCCGGTTCTGTCCCTGGTCCGATCGCTGCTGGAGGACCGGCGATGGACGATAACGTCATCGACTTCGAGCGTTGGCGCGACTTCAACGATGCCGAACCGCAACGCCTCGATGACACCCGGCCCTGGGATGCCGCCGAGGCGACGTCGGACATCAAGGCGCGCATGCTGCTCAACCTCCGCGGCGTGCTGTCCTATCTGCTGCCGGGCGGCGTGTTCCAGCGCGGCAGATTCCTCGTCGGCGACGTCCACGGCAATCGCGGCGACAGCCTCACCGTGGAGCTGGCCGGGCCCAAGACCGGCATGTGGCACGACTTCGCCACCAAGGAGGGTGGCGACATCATCGCCCTGTGGGCGGCTGTCACCGGCCGCGACACCCGGACCGAGTTTCCCGCCATCATGGATGACATCCGCGAATGGCTCGACGGCCGAAGCCGGACCCTGCACGACGAGCGGGCCGAGAAGGCGCAGGCCAGGACGCCGCCTCTCGACGATCTCGGCCCGGTGACGGCCAAGTGGGACTACCTGGACGAGGACGGCCGGCTTCTCGCCTGCGTCTATCGCTACGATCCGCCCGGCGGCAAGCAGTTCCGGCCTTGGGACGTTATCGCCCGCCGGATGAAGGCGCCGGATCCGCGCCCGCTCTATAACCGGCCCGGCATCAAGGCGGCCGGCGAGGTGATTCTGGTTGAGGGCGAGAAGGCGGCCCAGGCCCTCATCGACCAGGGCATCTGCGCCACCACAGCCATGAACGGGGCGTCCGCCCCGGTCGGCAAGACCGACTGGTCGCCGCTCGCCGGCAAACGCGTCCTGGTCTGGCCGGACAGGGATAATCCGGGCTGGACCTACGCCACGGCGGCGTCCCAGGCGGTGCTCGCGGCGGGCGCCGTCTCGGTCGCCATCCTGTTGCCGCCCGACGACAAGCCGGAGAAGTGGGACGCCGCCGACGCGGTCGCCGAGGGCATGGACGTGGCCGGATTTATCGCCACCGCCGCCCGTCAGGCTGTCCGTCCCGAAAACGCCGCGCTCGACCTCGGCGACTGGCATGCGACCCGCTACGCCGGCGCGGCACCCGAGCAGCACTTCCTGGTCGAAGGATCGTTCCCCATGGGCGTGGTCTCGATCCTCGCCGCCATGGGCGACACCGGCAAGGGCATGATGATCCTCGATCTGGCGCTGTCGGTGGCGACCGGCAAACCGCGGCTGGTCTCGGTCAGCCCCGAGCCGATGGCCTTCGGCGGCGCGGTCCGCGAATTCGGCACCGCCGTCATTTTTACTGCCGAGGACGATCAGGGCGAGGTTCACCGCCGGCTGCAGCGGCTCGATCCGGAAGCGTTGCGTCTCGAACGGCCCGAGCGCCTGATCGTCGTTCCCCTGCCTAATGCCGGCGGGCCGATCCCGTTCGTGGTGTCCGGCAAGGACGGTCCCGAGATCACCCCGCAGTTCCGCTTGGTCCGCGAGCAGGTCCTGCGCCTTCGCGACCTGAAGCTCGTCGTGTTCGACCCGCTGGCATCCTTCATCCACGCCGACATCACGGCGGACCCGGCCGCCGGAAGCTTCGCCACCGGGTTGCTGGCAAGCCTCGCCACCGAAACCGGCGCCGCCGTGATGGTTGCCCACCACATGCGCAAGCCACAGGGCAACCGGCCGATCGCGTCGGTCGAACAGGCCCGCGATGCCGTCCGTGGCACCAGCGCCATCGTCGACGGCGTGCGCATGGTCTACGCCTTGTGGCCGGCGCCCGACGAGCATCAGGACGCCGTCTTCAAGACGCTGGAAGAACCGCCCGTCCGCAACGCCGTGTTCCAGGGCGCCGTAGTCAAGGCGAACGGCCCCGCCGACCGCACCATCCGCACCTTCCTGCGGGCACCGACCGGCCTCCTGGTCGATGTGACGGCGCGTCTGCGGGAACGCCGCCGTCCGGAGCAGGACCTGATGGATGCTCTGGTCGTCGCGGTCGCGCGCGCCGCTGAGAATGGCCATCCCTACACCCACACGGGCGGTATGGGCGTCTACGAACAGCGGCACCGGCTTCCGCCGGCCTTCCATGATCTTGGTCGCAGGAAACTGCGGACGATGGTTCAGGCGCTGCTCAACGAGCGTGTCCTGGTCAAGGGCATGGCCTCCGGATCGAAGGAAGACAAGTGGCTGGACGTCCCGAACGGACCGTTCTCACGGGGCGTCGGGCAGTTCGTTCACGGTGCTGAAGAGGGGGAAAATCCATGACCCGGTTTTCTCCGTTGCCACCCATTACCACCCCGTTGCCACCCGACCTGGCAATCGGGTTTCCGTTGCCAATTACCACGTTGCCACCCGGTTACCGGTTTCGGGTGGCAACGGAAGAATCCGCGCAACGCATTGAAAACATTGGCGAATTCGAGACGCTGTCCGTTGCCACCCTCGTTCCGTTGCCACCCAGGAAAAACCCAATGAATTCAACGGCTTCCACGTTGCCACCTCCCCCTAAAGGGGGAGGTGTGTGTCTGGCAACACACACACCTCCCACCATTGATCGGATTGTCCATTGCCAGTCCGTTGCCAGACCCGACCCCGTGACCAAAGCCGATATCCAGGAGAGAGCCGCCATGACCCAAACCGCCCTCGTGCAGACCCTGTCCAAGCAAACGGCTGATTGGGCCGCTGTCCTGGCGCTCGACCTCGGCACCACCACCGGCTGGGCGCTGCGCGCCATGGACGGACGCATGGTGTCCGGCACCCATGACTTCCGCCCGCGTCGCTTCGAGGGCGGCGGCATGCGCTACCTGCGCTTCACCGACTGGCTGGTCGAGCTGGCGATGCTTTCCAAGGGCATTCGCCGCGTTGTCTTCGAAGAGGTCCGCCGGCACGTTGGAACCGATGCCGCCCACATCTACGGCGGATTTCTGGGCGCTCTGACATCGTGGTGCGAACAGCACCAAATCCCCTACCAGGGTGTCCCTGTCGGCACCATCAAGCGCCACGTCACCGGCAAGGGCAACGCCTCAAAGGACGCAGTCATCTCGGCGGTCACGGCGCGCGGCTTCGATCCCGCCGACGACAACGAGGCCGACGCCATTGCCATCCTGTTGTGGGCGATCGAGACCATGGAAGGCGCGCGATGACCGGCGAGCTGATGCTGAAGCAAGCTGCCGCCGTCGTGGCCAACCGTCGCGCCACCTACGGCGAGCCGCGCGTCACGATGGCGGAGATCGCGAAGCGCTGGTCGATCACGCTGGGTCAGCCCATCACAGCGGCGCAGGTGGCGCTGTGCCTGATCGATCTGAAGTTGGCCAGGCTCGCCTTTGATCCGACCCACCTCGACAGCATGGTCGACATCGCCGGCTACGCCGCCGTGCTCAGGGAGGTCAGCCGATGAGGCGCTTTCCCAAGGGCTACGGCGGCCAGCGCCGCGATCCCGACCGCGTCAAACGCGACGGCTGGCAGGAGCAGGGCGTGCTGGTGGTCGCCGAGGACGATCAGCGTCTGACCTGGCCCGAGCGTGAACTGGTCAGGCAGCTCGGTCTGAAACTCTACGGTAAACGGCCCGAGAAGGAGGTTGGTCATGGCTGATGATCGGTGGACGCCCTTGATGGTCGAGGAACGTCTGGTCGAGGCGGCCGACGTGCTGAGCCACCTGCCCGAACCCAGGGTGCAGGGTTTCTTCAGCACCTGGCCACCGGTGGTCCACGAGTTCTGGGAGGCGTTCGGGTGGCACGATGCGAAGCTGCTACGGCCATGGCCGTTGCCGGCCGCCATCGACCGCATGGACGTGACCATGACTTGGCTGGCATGGCTCGAGCCAACGGAGGCCAAGATCGTCTGGCTGCGCGCCTCGGGAGAACGCTGGAAGGCGATCTGCTGGAAGGTCGGTCTGGCCCGCACCGCCGCCCATCAGCGCTGGATGTACGCGCTTTGCGTCATTGCCTGGCGGCTTAACGGGCGGCGGTTGCCGCGCAACGTTTCCAAGCGGCGCATGATCGAGAAAACCTTGGCGGCGAGCCCGTGAGCATCCCGGCGAAATGTGTTCGGCGAACACTTTTCGCGCGGACGGATTCGGTCCGGATAGGCTATATTCTGGCTAGCCTCGCGAGAGGCGCGCACGGACAGACCGAAGCCACGGGTCCTCCCTGGCCGAAACCCTATGCTGGCGGCAACAGCGCGGCGTTTGCCTAGTGACGCCGCCGAAAAACCCGTTTCCGTTTCCGTTTCGACGACGTGGTTTCCGCCCGTAAGGCGCGGAAACCTTGGCGTTCATTCGATCGCCTTCGATCCCGGAGACGGAAATGCCCCTCCGTCGAAACGGCAACGGTCCCGCTTCGGAAACGGAAACGCTCCCTCTTCATTCGGGAACCACGAACCCATGGTCAAGACCTTCGAACCGGACGTGGTCTGGCGCGACCCGACCGACCTGACGCCGTACGCCCACAATGCCAAGACGCACCCGGACGGGCAGATCGACCGGATCGCCGGGTCGATCGCCGAATACGGGTTCGACCAGCCGATCGTGGTGGATGCCGATGGCGTGATCATCAAGGGCCACGGCCGGCGGCTGGCGGCGCTGCGGCTCGGCCTGAAGTCGGTTCCGGTAATCGTGCGCGCCGACCTGACGCCGGCGCAGGTCAAAGCGGCTCGCCTGCTCGACAACAAGTCGGCGGAGTCCGATTGGGACCTGGACGCGCTGGTGATCGACCTGCGCGCGCTGAAGGACGAGGGTTTTGACGGTCCGTTCGGGTTCGACGAGGCCGAGATCGCCGCCATGTTGGCGAAGGGTGTCGACGGGTCCGGCGGGTTTTCCGGCGAGGACACGGTGCCGGAACCACCGGCCGAGCCGATCAGCCGACCGGGTGACCTGTGGATCCTGGGCGACCACCGTCTTCTCTGCGGCGACAGCACGAAAGCCGAGGATGTGCGGCGGCTGATGAACGGCGAACGGGCGGTGCTGTTCGCAACGGATCCTCCCTATCTCGTCGACTACGATGGCACCAACCACCCGCAGAACAAGGCCCGCAAGGCCAAGGTGGCCAAGGGCGACGCCAGCGGGACCGATGGCAACAAGAACTGGTCGGAGACATACGGCGTCACCTGGGATGACGCGTCCCAGGGGCCGGACCTCTATCGCGGTTTCATCGCGGCGGCGATCGCCGAAGCCATTGCGCCGAACGCCGCCTGGTACTGCTGGCATGCATCCCGGCGCCAGGCGATGCTGGAAGCGGTGTGGAACGAGTTCGGCGCGTTCCAGCACCAGCAGATCATCTGGAACAAGGAGAAGGGCGTCCTCACCCGGTCGCGCTATCTGTGGAAGCACGAGCCTTGCCTGATGGGGTGGATCAAGGGCAACCTGCCGCCGAAGGTGGACGGGGCGGAGTTCCGACCGTCGGTGTGGGACATTCACGGCCTCACGGGCGATGAACGGCCCGACCATCCGACGCCGAAGCCGCTCGACTGTTTCGCGATCCCGATGCGCCAGCACGTGGAGCGGGGCGGCCTGTGCTACGAGCCATTCTCGGGGTCGGGGTCGCAGATCATGGCCGGCGAGAGCACCGGGCGACGGGTCTATGCCATGGAGGTCAGCCCGGCCTATGTGGACGTGGCGGTGATGCGTTGGCAGACGGCGACGGGGAAGGCCGCCACCCTGGAATTCGAAGACCGGATTTTCGACGCGGTGGCAGCGGCGCGCCGGATGGAATCCGATGGCGTAGCTGTGATAGATTGACGCGGCATCAGAAAAGCTCCCGAGTCCCGTGTCCCGCCAACTTGCAGCGAGAGGCCGCCATGGACGACGACATCGAGCAAGCGGCGCGGGATCTTCTGGATCGTCGCGGGGAGGGAGCCATCGACTGGCTCAATGAGCGGATCGGCCAGCTTCAGGCTGTGCACGACAGCCGTTCGCTGGATACGACCTACCGCATCCTGTCCGTTGTCGAGCGCTTGCTTCGTGAGAACGCCCCGCGTTGAAGCAATCTCGGCGCATGTCGCTCGTCGAGGCGATCACTAATGTGGCGGTCGGCTTCGGCGTCGCGGTGACAACTCAGATCGCCGTGTTCCCGCTGTTCGGTCTGCACGCGACCCTCGCCGACAACCTGCTGATCGGAGTGATCTTCACGTTGGTGTCGATCGCCCGCAGCTACACCCTGCGCCGGCTGTTCGAGGCGATCCGGGTTCGCCGGTTCTGAACGTGACACCGCCGCCCGAGAGGGGCGGCGGCATCGGCTTGGCAGCGGATTATCAGTTGAGAATGCGATAGACCCGGCCCCTGTTCTCGATCTTCTCCGAGGTGACGGCGAGCCCGAGCTTCTTCTTGAGCGCGCCGGCGATGGCGCCGCGCACCGTGTGCGCTTGCCAGCCGAAGGCCTCGGTGATCTCGGCGATGGTGGCCCCCTCGGGGCGTTTGAGCATGGCGATCAACTGGGCCTGCTTGCTGTTCTCGCGGGTCTTGCGCGCGGCCGCGGCCGTGGGCGCCACGGGCGCGTCATGGTCCGGGGTGGCATCTTCCTGCGGGGCTTCGGCTTCCGGCGCGCTGTCGGCGCCCGCGGGCGCGTCGTCGGGCTCGATGCCGAGGGCGGTGAGCGCGGCGTCAGTTACCACCAACGTAACGCCGTGACCGTCGCCGGTCTCACGCCAGACGGGGTCGCACAGCTTGGCGTCGACCTCCTCGATCAGACCCTTGGCGATCAGACTTTCGACGACCGTCTTGGCGGCGCCGCCCTTGAGGCGGTCGGGCAGCGGCAGGACGAGGCCGTCGTCGCGGGCGCAGGCGGCGGAGAGAATGACGAGTTGCGTATCGGAGAGGTTGGTCATCGGGGCAATCCTTCCATCGAAGGGGCCACGACCATCGCGGCCCTTCTACGGCCCCGAGCCCCGGCCGCCATGGCGGCGCGGGGCGGTAGCGGAAAGGCGCCGGCTATTCGGCGTGCTCGCCCTCCTTGAAGGCGGAATCAGTGATGCGTTTCAGCAGTTCGGCGTAATGGCCAAGGGTGCCGACATGACCCCAGTCGATCTCGTCCGGGCTCCAGTTGAAGTGCTCGTCGCTCAAGGCTTGGAGGCGGGCCAGCATGATGTCGATCTCGGCCTTCCTGGCGATGAAGGCGTCGAGGGCGGAATCGTTGCTGCGGGTCTTGGTCATGGCGGCATCTCCATCGTTGACGCACACATGAAGGCTTCATCCGCCGAGAGCATCAAGTCTAATCGACTGTAACTAAATGGCTTTCTGACCTGTCATGGCTGAGAACGCCCAACCCGCCGAAGTGCTCGCCAAACTGCTCGACATCTCGGAGCGGCGGGTCCGCCAGCTCTGCGCCGAAGGCGTGATCCCGAAGGCGGCGCGGGGGCGCTACGAGGTGGTCGGCGCGGTACGCGGCTACATCCGCTATTTGCGCGATCTCGCGCTCAAGGGCGAGGTCGGCGCGGCGGATTACGGCCTGGAGCGTGCCCGCTTGGTCAAGGCCAGGGCCGATCTCGCGGAGATGGAGGCGGCCGAAAAACGGGACGACCTGATTCCCGCCCGTGACGTCACGGCGGCGTGGACGGAGATCATGGCGCTGGTCCGGGCCCGGCTGTTGGCGTTGCCCGACAAGATCGCGCCGGTGGTTCATGAAACGACAAGCATCGCCGAAGCCCGGGGCGTCGTCCGCAAGGCGATCCACGACGTGCTTGCGGAAATCGCCTCGACGGAGGTCGAGATCGCGCCTCGCGCTGACGGGGAAGCCGGCTCTGGGCAAGGTGGTGCGGACGGCCCTGAAGGTGGCCGCGCCGCCGCCCGAGCTGACGGTCAGCCAGTGGGCGGACCAGAACCGTAGGCTGAGTTCGGAAGCCAGTGCCGAGCCGGGGCGGTGGGCGACGGATCGTGCCGAATACCAGCGCGGCATCATGGACGCGATCTCCGATCCGTCCGTCGAGACCGTGGTGGTCAAGACGTCGGCCCAGGTCGGCAAAACCGAGTGCATCCTCAACACGGTCGGGTTCCACATCGACCAGGATGCGGCGCCGATCATGGTGGTGATGCCCACCGAACGCGATGCCGAGACCTGGTCGAAGGACCGCTTCGCGCCGATGGTACGCGACACGCCGTGCCTGCGCGGCAAACTGTCGGATCCGAAGTCGCGGGACGGATCGAACAAGATCCTGCACAAGAAGTTCGGCGGCGGGCACCTGACCATCGTCGGTGCCAACGCGCCTTCGGGTCTGGCCATGCGGCCGATCCGCGTTCTGCTGTGCGATGAGGTCGACCGTTATCCGGCTAGCGCCGGCGCCGAGGGCGATCCGGTCAACCTGACCCGAAAGCGCACGGTCACCTTCTGGAACCGCAAGATCGTTCTCGTCTCGACGCCGACCATCAAGGGCGTGAGCCGGATCGACACGGCGTGGGAGGAAAGTGACCAGCGCCGGTATTGGGTGCCGTGTCCCGAGTGTGGCGAACATCAGGTTCTGCGCTGGGAGCAGGTCCGCTGGGACAAGGACGCCGCGGGCAACCATCGACCCGAGAACGCCCATTACGTCTGTGAGCACTGCGGATCGATCTGGAACGACGTTCGGCGATGGTCCGCCGTCCGCCAAGGCGAATGGCGGGCCGAGAAGCCGTTCGCCGGAATCGCCGGGTTCCATCTGAACGAGATCTATTCGCCGTGGGTCCGGCTGGAACACATGGCGCGCACGTTCCTGTCGGCGAAGGATCATGGCGACGAGGCGATGAAGACCTTCGTCAACACCTCGCTCGGCGAGACCTGGACCGAGACCGGCGAGGCCCCCGATTGGCAACGCATCTATGACCGTCGGGAAACCTGGCCCAACGGTACCGTGCCGATGGGGGCGCTGTTTCTGACCGCCGGGGCCGACGTTCAGAAGGATCGCATCGAGATCGACGTCTGGGCCTGGGGCCGCGGGCTGGAAAGCTGGCTGGTCGACCACATCGTCATCGAGGGCGGCCCCGAGAACGCGAAAGCATGGGCCGAACTCGACGGGCTGCTGGGCCGGACCTGGAAGCACGCCGGCGGCGCGACGATGACGCTGGCGCGATTTGCCATCGACACCGGCTACGAGGCGCCCGCCGTTTACGCCTGGGCGCGCCGGGCCGGGTTCGCCCAGGTGACGCCCGTCAAGGGCACGGAAGGATTCAACCGGGCGAGCCCGGTCAGCGGTCCCACCTATGTCGACGCCACCGAGGGCGGCAAAAAGGTGCGCCGCGGCGCCCGGCTGTGGATGGTTGCCGGCTCGACCTTCAAAACGGAGACCTACCGCTTTCTCAGGCTGGAGCGCCCGACCGACGAGGAGAGGGCATCCGGTGTCGGTTTTCCGGCCGGCACGGTGCATCTGCCGTCGTGGGCGGACGCCGAATGGTGCAAGCAGTTCGTCGCCGAGCAGCTGGTCACGGTGAAGACCCGCCGCGGCTTCGCCCGGCTAGAATGGCAGAAGATGCGCGAGCGCAACGAGGCCCTCGATTGCCGGGTGTATGCCCGCGCCGCCGCCTGGATTCTTGGTGCCGACCGCTGGTCGGAGGCCAAGTGGAAGGACCTGGAAACGCAGGTGGGGATTGCCGATATCCCCGCCGATGCGACACCGCAGGACCTACCCGCCGCCGGTGTCGTCCGCCACCCGGTGCGGCGGGGCCGCCGAGTGTTCCAGTCCTCCTACCTGAAGTGATGCCATGACTCTCGACGGCGCGCGGAATTCAGCGCGGTTGCGGCTTTGCCATCTATTCGGGATTGCGCCATTCAGGCGACAAACGGAAGAAAACAGCAGACGCTC
>JAVEYE010000002.1:0-39739 GCA_034003665.1 Rhodospirillales bacterium
GTTGACCGACGGGATGACCCGCTCGTAATCGGGGAAGGAGCCGTCGATCAGCTTGGAGGTCAGCACCGCGTCATCGAACGAGAAACGGATCTGGACTCGGACAGGGCCACCGTGATGTCTTCGCCGGTCTCGTCGATCAGCTTGCGCAATTCGCCGACCGTCTTGCGCGGCACGATGACGCCGGGCATGCCGGCCGCCCCTTCGGGCAGCGGTATCTCGACGCTGGCCAGGCGATGGCCGTCGGTCGCCACCGCCCGCAGAACGTCAACGCCGTCGCGCTGGGCGGCATGCAGATAGATGCCGTTCAGATAGTAGCGCGTCTCCTCGGTCGAGATGGCGAACCGGGTGCGGTCGACAAGGCCCCTGAGCTCGGCCGCCGGCAGCCGGAATTCCTGGGGCAGGTCGCCGCCCGCCATGACCGGAAAGTCCTCGGTCGGCAGGCAGGAAAGCGTGAAGCGCGAGCGTCCCGAACGCAGCGTCAAATTGTCGCCGTCGGCGGTTTCCAACTCCACCTGGGAGCCTTCCGGCAGCTTGCGCACGATTTCGTATAGCGTATGGGCGGGCGCGGTGATTTCGCCGGGCGTCGCCACCTCGGCGTCGACCGATTCGGCGATGTCGAGATCCATGTCGGTGGCGTTGAGGTTGAGCCGGCCGTTCCGGGCGTCGACCTTGACATTGGACAGAATCGGAATGGTATTGCGACGCTCGACCACGCTTTGGACGTGTCCCAGCGATTTCAGCAAAGCGGCACGCTCGATGGTCAGTTTCATGGCACCAACTTATCCAAGGTGTGGCCTTCCCCCCACGGGCGAATCCCGACGCCCGTCCGTTCCCGCATGCTGGTCGCCGAATCGTTCCGCGAGGGGCCCCTGCAGAGGGCGGTCATTATACCAAAAGTGCTTGGAATCAAAAGCACATTCGACCGCGCGAACAGCCGCCGGAACAATCCCGCCGGCGGCCCGTCGCGGGCGGCGCGACGGCGGTCGATTCAGCCTTCCAGCATGCGACGCAGCAGCTCGACGTCTTCGGCGAATCCGGCGTCACGCTCGCGCAACTCGTCGACCTTGCGCACGGCGTGCATGACGGTGGTGTGGTCGCGGCCGCCGAACTTGCGGCCGATTTCGGGAAGCGAGCGCGTGGTGAGCTGCTTGGCCAGGTACATGGCGACCTGGCGCGGCCGCGCCACCGAGCGGGCGCGGCGGGCCGAGTGCATGTCCGAGATGCGGATGTTGAAGTGCTCGGCCACCCGCTTCTGGATCTCCTCGATGGTCACCCGCCGGTCGTTGGCGCGCAGCAGATCGTGGAGCACCTCCTGGGTGGTTTCCAGCGTGATCTGGCGGCCCACCAGTTGGGCATGGGCGACGATGCGATTGAGCGCCCCTTCCAGTTCCCGGACGTTGGAGGTGATCTTGTGAGCCAGGAATTCCAGCACGTTGCGTTTGACCTCGACGCCCAGCTGATCGGCCTTCGATTGGAGGATGCCGAGGCGCAGCTCGTAGGTCGTGGCGTGGATGTCGGCGACCAGCCCGCAATTGAGCCTGGACTTGAGCCGCTCCTCGATGCCCTCGAGGTTGGAGGGCGACTTGTCGGCCGACAGCACGATCTGCCGACCCTGATCGACCAGTGCGTTGAAGGTGTGGAAGAATTCTTCCTGCGTCGAATCCTTGCCGGCGATGAACTGCACGTCGTCGATCATCAGCACGTCGACCGAGCGGAACTGCTCCTTGAAGTCGACGGTGGTCTGCTCGCGCAGGGCGCGGATGAACCGGTACATGAACTTTTCGGCCGACAGGTAGATGACGTTGCGGCGGGGTTCGCTCTGACGGATGCGCCACGCGATGGCGTGCATCAGATGAGTCTTGCCGAGGCCGACCCCGCCATAGAGGAACAGCGGGTTGAACGACACCTGCGTGGCGTCCGCGACCCGTTGCGCCGCCGCGTAGGCGAACTCGTTGGGTTTGCCGACGACGAATCGCTCGAAGGTGAAACGCGGGTCCAGGGGCGCGCCGATGTCGGCCACCACCTCCTCGGCCGCCGGCTCAACCCGGCGCGGGGCGGGAACCGCCAGCGTCGGGGGGGTGGCGGCGGCGGTCTTGTCGACCGTCCGGTTGGGCCGGTCGCTGAGTACCACGATGTCGACGCTGCGAACGCCCGGATTCTCCCCCTGCCACAACGTGCACAGGCGGTCGGCATAGTGGGTGACGATCCAATCCTGCATGAAACGGGTCGGCACCGACAGCCGCACTTGGCCGTCGGCCATTTCGCGCACCGTGATGGGCTTCAACCAGCTCTGATACGCCGCTTCTCCGATCTCCGAACGCAAACGTCCGCAAACCGCTTCCCATTGCGAATGCAACCGGCCCTCCCCTAATCCGTCGTTCATCCCAGGCGCCCCCGACCCTTCCGCCGCCGTGGCCGTCGGATTGATGGGCCCCCTCCGATCGTCGCCGCCCGTCCGACCCGCGAAACGCGGAACCTCCACGACGAAGCCAACAACCAACACCTATCCCGGCGGGAGCGACCCCCGCCTTCGACTCTTCAAGGAACACCGCCGCCCCAAGGAAGTGCAGGCGGCTGTCCCCTATTAAACCTCAGGCTCCGCCAGCACCGGCTGTCCCGGCCAAACGGTTGCCCCCCTCAAAGCCCTGTATGTATTTCAAAAATTTCTTCTGGTTTCTTGCGCGTCCCTTTTTGGAATTTCTCCCAAGGGTATACATTCTTTTCTAAAGACGCAAAAACAATTCCGGTCATCATCGATAGTAATCGTCGGTTTTATTTATAATTTTAACTTAAAACTCCGACGCATCCCAAAAAGATTACTCCATGCGCCTTCAATTGCTGCGGTCCATCTCCATCCGGGATGCCCGACACTGTACCGGTCACCCCCCCCTGTTGCAATGAGACCGAAAAGCGAACGTCGAAAAAAATTCGCTTGACTCGCACCCCCTCGCCGAGTCCTCGCCGGATCTTCCGCGGACACAAAAAAGGCCGCGTCCCATCGGATCGCGGCCTTTTCGGATTCGGCGGTGACTCAGGCGTTCATCGCCTTGATTCTGCGGGACAACCGGGAGACGCGACGGGCCACCGTGTTGCGGTGCAGGAGCCCCGACTTGGCGCCGCGCATCAGTTCCGGCTGGACCTCGCGGAAGGCCACCGCCGCCGTTTCCTTGTTGCCGCTTTCGATCGCTTCCTCGACCTTGCGAACGAAGGTGCGAATCCGGCTGATCCGGGCGCGGTTCACCTCGGTGCGACGCGCGATCTGGCGGATGCGCTTCTTCGCCGACGAATGATAGGCCATGCGTTCAATCCTGTTCTGCGGTGTTCCCGGAAAAGATCGCAGGCTTATATATCCCGCGCCCTGGCCCGTCAACCCTCGGCGTGGCGATTCGCGCGGCCGCCTTCATGGCCCGGCGGGCGATACGACGAAACGCACGACGACATGGTCCGGGCCTTCGTCGATTTCCAGCGTCAGGGACTCGCGCTGGCGGACGAACGTGGTTTCCCCCTGGCGGCGCCATCCCAGCTCGGGAAGCGTCGCCGTGTAAAAAGCCAGCACCTCGGCGCGGGATATGGTCCCCGAGGCCTCGGCCTCGACGACGCGCCCGGCCGGCGAATCGAAAACCATGGCGCCGCCGGCGCGCTCGACGAGGCCCGCCATCAGCGGCAGGTCGTCGATGCCGCTGAAGAAGGCGTTGTCGGCCGCGTCGGCCGCCGTCGCCAGCGCCAACAGGACCGCCAGCGTCCCCGCCACCCATCGATGCCGAATGCCTGTCATCCTTTCCGCTCTACCTCATCGCTGGCGCTTGGCACAATAGAAAGTCGAACGACCCGCCTGGGTGATGCGACGAATCCCGCCCGACGCCGCGACGTCGCAGTCGCAACCCGGGCAGGCCTCGCCGGCCCGGTCGTAGACGGCGAAGCTGTGCTGGAAATAGCCGAGCTCGCCCGACGGCTGGCGGTGATCGCGCAGCGACGAGCCGCCGGCGGCAATGGCCTCCTCCAGGGTCTGGCGAATCGCCAACGCCAGCCGCTCGGCCCGCCGGCCGACCATGCTGGCGGACCCCCGCAACGGCGACAGCCGGGCCCGGAACAGGGCTTCGCTGGCGTAGATGTTGCCGAGTCCCGCCACCACCGACTGATCCAACAGGGCCGTCTTGATCGGTCCCGTCCGCCCGGCCAGGCGGGCCGTCAGGGCGGCGCCGTCGAATCCGCCCGCCAGCGGTTCGGGACCGAGGCCGGCCAGCAACGGATGAGCGGCCAGGCCATCGACACGGGCCAGCGCCATCAGGCCGAATCGGCGCGGGTCGTTGAAACGCACGGAATGGCCGCCGTCGGTTTCCAGCACGACATGGTCGTGGCGGCCCGGTGGCGGAGCCTCGGGGCCGAACACGCAGATCCGCCCGGACATGCCGAGGTGGGCGATCAGGCAGTCCCCCGAATCGAGAAATACAAGAAGGTATTTGGCCCGCCGGCCGAGCGCCGTCACCCGCCGGGCCGCGAGGCGTGCCTCGAAATCGTCGGGCAGGGGCCGGCGCAGGTCGCGCCGCTGCGCCGACACCCGCGCGAGAACACGTCCCACGAGGGCGGGTTCCAGCCCGCGACGCACGGTTTCCACTTCGGGCAGTTCGGGCATGGCGTGAACGACTTTCCGGGTTGGCCGAGCCGGTTCTAGCGTAGCGCGTGGCGGCGGCATACGCTATCTTTCCGCGTCATGTCCAAACGATCCCACACCCCGGCCGGGGCGCCCGGCCCCGCCGGCGACGAGACGACCACCCATTTCGGCTTCCGCGCCGTGCCGGTGGAGGAGAAGGCGTCGCTGGTACGGGGCGTGTTCGAGAGCGTGGCGCCCCGCTATGACCTGATGAACGACCTGATGAGCTGGGGCGTCCATCGGCTGTGGAAATCCGTGTTCATCGACCGGCTGAACCCGCAACCGGATATGCGGCTGCTCGACGTCGGCGGCGGCACTGGCGACATCGCGTTCGCCTTTCTCAAACGGGGCGGCCGGGACGTCACGGTTTGCGACATCAACGCCGAGATGCTGGGAGTCGGCCGCAGGCGGGCCATCGACCGTGGCATGCTGTCCGATGGCCCGACCTGGCTCAACGGCGATGCCGAGCGGCTGCCCGTCGCATCATCGTCGGTCGATGCCTACACCACCGCCTTTTGCATCCGCAACGTCACCGACATCCCCGCCGCGCTGGCCGAGGCGCATCGCGTGCTGAAACCGGGCGGGCGCTTCCTCTGCCTCGAATTCAGCCAGGTGGTCCTGCCCGTCCTCGACCGCCTGTACGACGCCTACTCTTTCCGGGTGCTGCCGCTCCTGGGGCAGGTCGTCGCCCGGGACCGCGAGGCCTATCAGTACCTGGCCGAGAGCATCCGCAGGTTTCCGCCCCAGGAGAAGTTCACCGCGATGATCGCCGACGCCGGGCTGGAGCGCGTCCGCTACTGGAACCTTTCGGGTGGCATCGCCGCCATCCACTCGGGGTGGCGGCTATGATGGCACGAAGCGTCAGGAACGTCCTCAGGCTGCTCCGGATCGCCCGCATCCTGGCCCGCCACGACGCGCTGTTCCTGCTGGAACGAACCCAGGTGGTCAGGGGCGTGGTGTGGGCCGCCCGGCTGTTCGCCCCCCGTCGCCAACGCGCCGGCCGCCCTGGGCAGCGCCTGGCCGCCGCGCTGGAGGAGGCCGGCCCCAGCTTCATCAAGGTCGGGCAGGCGCTTTCGACGCGGGCCGACCTGATGGGCGAGGAAGTGGCAGCCGACCTTTCCTCGCTCCAGGACGACCTGCCGCCCTTCCCCGGTCAACTGGCGCGGGCGGCCATCGCGGCCGAATTCGGCAAACCCGTCGATGCCCTGTTCCGGTCCTTCGACGACAGGGCCGTTGCCGCCGCCTCCATCGCCCAGGTCCATTTCGCCGTAACGGCTGACGGCCGCGAGGTGGCGGTGAAAGTGCTGCGGCCGGGCATCGAAGCCAAGTTCGCCCGCGACCTCGACCTCTTCTATTGGGGAGCCGAAATGGCGCTCGCCGCCCGACCGGCGTTGCGCCGCCTCAAGCCGATCGAATCGGTGCGCGCGCTGGCCGACACCGTGGCGCTTGAGATGGACCTCCGCTACGAGGCGGCGGCCGCGTCGGAACTGGCCGAAAACTTCGCCGACGACCCCACCTTCAAGATCCCCGAGGTCGACTGGGCAAGAACCGGGCGGCGGGTGCTGACCACGGCCAGGGTCGGCGGCATCCCGATCGACGACCGCGAGGCCATCATTGCCGCCGGCCACAATCCCGAGGTGGTGCTGAAGCACGCCGGCAACGCCTTCTTCAAGCAGGTGTTCCGCGACGGCTTTTTCCACGGCGACCTGCACGCCGGAAACCTGTTCGTGCAGGCCGACGGCAGCATTGCGGCCGTGGATTTCGGCATCATGGGGCGGCTTGATCGTGCCGACCGGCGCCACCTGGCCGACTTGCTTCTGGCCTTTCTGTCCCGCGACTATCGGCGGGCCGCGGAAATCCATTACGAGGCCGGCTGGATCCCGCCCGTCAGCTCGGTCGACGCCTTCACCCAGGCCTGCCGCTCGATCGCCGAACCGATCCTCGACAAGCCGCAGAACGAGATCTCGATGGGGCGCCTGTTGGGCCAACTGTTCCAGGTGGCCGAAACCTTCCAGATGGAAGCGCAGCCCCAGCTCCTGCTGCTTCAGAAGACCATGCTGGTGGGCGAGGGAACGGCCCGCCGCCTGAGCCCGGGGTCGAACATGTGGTTCCTGGCCCGCCCGCTGGTCGAGGACTGGATGGCCGACCTGATGGCGCCCGACAACCGCCTGCGCGAGACCCTGAGCGAATTGATCAAGGCGGGAGAACGCCTGCCGCAGGTTCTCGACAGCATCGAGCGCAGCATCTCGATGATCGCCGCCGGCGAACTCAAGCTTCACCCCGAAACCCTGAACGCCCTGCGCAATGACGCATCGAGCCGTCTTCCGCTGATCGCCGCATGGATCGCCATCGCGCTCCTGGCCGGCGCCCTGGCTTTTCTGTAATTCCGCGCCGACGGTGCGAAACCGCCCTGGATCGGGCTTGCATCCCGACGCCGGGCGGACTACGTTCTAACCACACCATTTTTTCGTGATTTCGTTTGGAATATACCGTGCTTCAAGGAAAACGGATTGTTTTAATCGTCTCCGGCGGGATCGCCGCCTACAAGTGCCTCGATCTCATCCGCCGGCTGCGCGAGCGGGGGGCATCGGTGCGCTGCGTGCTGACGCGGGCCGGCGAGCAGTTCGTCACCCCGCTGTCGCTGGCCGCGCTGAGCGAGCATCCGGTCCATCGCGACCTCTTCTCGCTGACCGAGGAAAGCGAGATGGGCCACATCCGCCTGTCGCGCGAGGCCGATCTTGTGCTGGTGGCCCCGGCCACCGCCAACATCCTGGCCAAGATGACGGCGGGGCTGGGCGACGACTTGGCAAGCACCCTTCTGCTGGCGACCAGCGCGCCGGTCATGGTGGCCCCCGCCATGAACGTGCGCATGTGGGAGCATCCGGCCACCCAGGCGAATCTGGCCACGCTGCAGGAACGCGGCATCCACCGGGTGGGGCCGGTCGAGGGGGCCATGGCCTGCAACGAGTTCGGCATGGGCCGCATGGCCGAGGTCGACGACATCCTGGCCGCCGTCGAGGCCTTCCTCGGCCGGGCCGGCCGCCTGGCGGGGCGGCGCGTCCTGGTCACCAGCGGTCCGACTTTCGAGCCGATCGATCCGGTCCGCTATCTCGCCAACCGCTCGTCCGGCAAGCAGGGCCACGCCATCGCGGTCGCCCTTTCCCGCCTGGGCGCCGCCGTCACCCTGGTCACCGGCCCCACCCACGAGCCGGCGCCGCCGGGCCTGACCGTGGTCCGGGTCGAATCGGCGGTGGACATGCTGGCGGCCTGTCGGGCCGCGCTGCCGGCCGACGTCGCCGTCTGCGCCGCCGCCGTCGCCGACTGGCGCGTCGCCGAACCCGCCGCCGGCAAGATCAAGAAGAGCGGCGACGGCCGGCCGCCGGTTCTGACACTGACCGAGAACCCGGACATCTTGGCCACCTTGGCCGCCAAGGGCGGCCAGCGCCCTTCCCTGGTGATCGGCTTCGCCGCCGAGACCGATGCTGTGGTTGAAAACGCCCGCGCCAAGCGCGCGGCCAAGGGCTGCGACTGGATCGTCGCCAACGACGTGTCGGTTGCCTCCGGTACCTTCGGCGGTGATACGAATCGGGTCCATCTGATCACCGCGGATGGGCCGCAAGCCACCGAGACGTGGCCGACGATGCCGAAGCGCGAGGTCGCCGAGCGGCTGGCCGAGCGCATCGCCGTCGCCCTGGAGACGGCCTCGTGAGCGGGGTAAGCGTGGCCGTCCTGCGGTTGCCGCACGGCGCCCACCTGCCGCTTCCGGCCTACGCCACGCCCGGCAGCGCAGGCGTCGATCTGATGGCCGCCATCGATGCGCCGCTGACTCTGGCGCCGGGGGCGCGCATGCTGGTGCCGTCGGGCATCGCCGTCGCGCTGCCCTCTGGCTACGAGGCGCAGGTGCGGCCGCGCTCCGGCTTGGCCATCCGCCACGGCATCATCCTGGCCAACTCGCCGGGCACCGTCGATGCCGACTACCGGGGCGAAATCATGGTCATCCTGGCCAACATCGGCGCCGAAGCCTTCACCATTGAACCGGGCATGCGCATCGCCCAGATGGTGGTCGCCCCGGTCAGCCGCGTCGCCTGGGAACCGGTCGAGGCTCTTCCGGAAAGCGGGCGCGGCACCGGCGGTTTCGGCTCGACCGGCCTCCACGCAAAGGGTTGAACGCCATGTTCCGTGTGTCCAAGAAAATGCTGTTCGCCATCGAGGCGGTACTCGATATCGCCTACCACGCCGGCAGCGAACCGGTGCAGAGCCGCGAGATCACTCGCCGCCAGGGCATCCCCCGGCGCTATCTCGAACAGGCCCTGCAGAGCCTGGTGCGCGAGGGCGTGCTGATCGGCGTCAGGGGGCCGCGCGGTGGCTATCGGCTGGCCCGCGAACGACGGCGCATTTCGGTGGGCGACATCGTCCGGGTGGTGCGCTCGATGGACGGTTCGGAAGACCCGCTCGAAGACGTCGGCGGCTCCGGCCTGGGACGGGACGTCATCCGCCCGATGTGGCTGGAGCTTCAGCAATCGGTGTTGGACTCGCTCGATTCGATCACCATCGATTCGCTGTGCTCGCGGGCCGACGAGGCGGGAATCCCCAGCGAAGGCCGTCGAAATCTTGATTTCACCATCTGACGGCGCCGTCGGCGGCTTTTCGCAAAAATCACATTTATCTTGACGATATTGCCAACAAACAACATCTTTTTTTAAGGATATTTGTCAACCAGGGAAGGCCCGCAGCCATGAGCACTCGCCCCCACACCGCCTCGGAAGCCGCCTTCGCGTCGGAATTCCGCGGCCGCATCTATGACGGCATCGTCGACACCATCGGCGCCACGCCGCTGGTCCGCCTGTCCAGGCTGGCCGAGGACGCCGGCAGCAAGGCGGACATCCTGGGCAAGTGCGAGTTCTTCAATCCACTGGCCTCGGTCAAGGACCGTATCGGTCTGGCCATGGTCGAGGCGGCGGAGGCGGCCGGCCGCATCGGTCCCGGCTCCATTCTGGTCGAGCCGACCTCGGGCAACACCGGCATCGCGCTCGCCTTCGTCTGCGCCGCCAAGGGCTACAGGCTGATCCTCACCATGCCGGAGAGCATGTCGATCGAACGGCGCAAGATGCTGGCGCTGCTGGGCGCCGAGCTGGAACTGACCCCGGCCGCCAAGGGCATGACCGGGGCGATCGCCCGGGCCGCCGAGATCGTCGAACAGAACCCCGGCGCCGTCATGCTTCAGCAATTCGAGAACCCGGCCAACCCGGCGGTGCATCGGCTGACCACCGCCGAAGAGATCTGGACGGACACCGCCGGCAAGGCCGACGTCCTGGTGTCCGGCGTCGGCACCGGCGGCACGCTGACCGGCGCCGGCGAGGTTCTGAAGGCGCGCAAGCCGGGCTTCATGGTGGTCGCGGTCGAGCCCGAGGACAGCCCGGTGCTGTCGGGAGGCGTGCCGGGACCGCACAAGATCCAGGGCATCGGCGCCGGCTTCGTGCCGAAGATTCTCAACGCGGCGGTCATCGACGAGGTGCTGAAGATCGGCAACGAGACCGCCTTCTCGACGGCCCGCAAAGCGGCCCGCCTGGAGGGGCTGCCCGTCGGCATTTCGTCGGGCGCGGCGCTGGCCGCCGCGCTGGAGCTGGGCCAGCGGCCCGAGATGGACGGCAAGATGATCGTCGCCATCCTGCCCTCGTTCGCCGAGCGTTACCTGTCGACGGCCCTTTTCGACGGGCTTGGCGTCGAGTAGAAGGGCGGCCGGCCGAACGGACGACACCATGCATTTCACCGAGGACCAGATCAACCGCTACGCCCGCCACATCCTGCTGCCCGAGGTGGGCGGCGAGGGTCAGGCGCGCCTGCTGGCCTCGCGCGTTCTGGTGGTCGGGGCGGGTGGTCTCGGCTCGCCGCTGCTGCTCTATCTGGCGGCGGCCGGGGTGGGAACGCTCGGCGTCGTCGACGACGACACGGTGGACCTCACCAACCTGCAGCGCCAAATCGTCCACACGACGGCCAGCATCGGCCGGCTCAAGGTGGACAGCGCGGCCGAAACGCTGGCTGCCGTCAACCCCGGCGTAAAGGTGGTGCGCCATGCCGAACGCTTCACCGCCGCCAACGCCGCCCGGCTGATCGCCGGCTATGACCTGGTGGCCGACGGCAGCGACAACTTCGAGACCAAGTTCCTGCTCAACGACGCCTGCTATTTCGCCGGGAAGCCCCTGGTCGGCGGCGCCATCCTGCGATTCGCCGGCCAAGTCTACACCTTCAAGGCCTACGAGGAGGGCGACCGGCCCTGCTATCGCTGCATTTTCCGCGAGCCGCCGCCACCCGATTCGGTGCCGACCTGCGCCCAGGCCGGCGTGCTTGGCGCCCTGTGCGGCCTGGTCGGCTCGACCCAGGCGACCGAAGTGCTGAAGGAGCTGCTGGGCATCGGCGAGAGTCTCGCCGGTTCGCTTCTGGTGATCGACGCGCTCACCACCACCTTCCGCAAGATCCGCGCCCGGCGCGATCCCGGCTGCCCGCTGTGCGGCGCCCAGCCGTCCATCCGGGACCTTTCGCTCCATGCCCACTGAGGCCGGTCCGGATAAGCTGTCGATCGTCGTCTTCTCGGGCGATTTCGACAAGGTCCATTACGCCCTGGTTCTGGCCAGCGGCGCCGCCGCCATCGGCAAGGCGGTGACCCTTTTCTTCACCATGGAGGCCAGCCGCGCCCTGATGAAGCCGGGTGCCGACGGCAGGCCGGCTTGGCGCGCCCTGCCGGTGGCGAGCCCGGCGTGGGCCAACGCCGGCGCCATGGACGACGCCTTCGCGGCGCGCGGGGTGGCCACCTTCGAGGAACTGCTGGCCGCCTGCCCCGAGCTTGGCGTCCGCTTCCTGGTCTGCGAAATGGGGCTCAAGGCCATGGACCTGTCGCGCGACCACCTGCGCGACGACATTCCCGTCGAGGACGGCGGCGTCGTCACCTTCGTCACCGACGCCTCGGCGACAGGCGCCGTGCTGTTCATCTAAGGCCTCTGGCGCCCCAGGATCAGTCCGCCGAGCGACGCCCACACCGGCCCCGGCCGGCCCCGGCCCACCGGTCGGCCATCGAGTCGCACCACCGGGCGGATGCCGCTCACGTTGGTCAGGAAGAACTCCGAGGCGGCGTCGAGGTCGGCCGGGGTCAGGCTGCGCTCCTCTGCGTCGAGAAGATCGCGCACTGCCGCCCGCATGAGGCCGGGCAACGCCCCGTCGGCGACCGGCGGCGTGACGGCCACGCCGTCGATCACGGCAAACAGGTTGGCCGCCGTCGCCTCGGCGACGGCCCCTCTCGTATTTAACAGCAGCGCGTCGTCGGCGCCGCGGCGGGAGGCTTCCATCCAGGCGATGACGCCATCCAGGTAGTTCAGCGACTTGAGGCGCGACAGCGGCGAGTGTTCGTTGCGCCGGGTGGTGGCGGCGATCACCACGGTGGCGGGGGCCGGCGGGACCAAGGGAGCCGGCGCCGCCGTGACCAGCACGGTGGGCGACGGCGCGGCGGGCGGCCGCAATCCACGCGGCGCCGGCCCGCGGCTGACCGTGAGGCGCAGCGTGCCGGTCTGCATCCCTGCCGCCACCTGCGCCAAGGCCTCGGTCAGCGCGTCGTCGGCGTGGCCGAGCGGCAGGCCCAGCTCGGTGCAGCCCGACCGCAGCCGGGCAAGGTGGGCGGCGGCCCGCAGCACGACGCCGTCACGCACCGCCAGCGTCTCGAACAGGCCGTCGCCCAGCGTGAACCCGCGGTCGTCCGCCCGCAGACGGGCCGCGTCGAGGGTGGTGAGCGCGCCGTCGAGCCAGATCGTCATCGGGTGGCCCCGCCCCTTCGCGGATCGACGCACGCCATCAGGGGCCGCGCCTTGTCCAGGGTCTCCTCGTACTCGGCGGCGGGCAGCGAATCGGCGACGATGCCGCCGCCGGCCTGCAGGATCAGGGTATCGCCGTCGACGACCAGGGTGCGGATGACGATGGCGGAATCCATCGCCCCATCGAAGCCGATCCAGGCGACGGCCCCGCAGTAGGGGCCGCGCCGGGCGGTTTCCAGCTCGCGGATGATCTCCATGGCGCGAATCTTCGGCGCGCCGGTGATCGAACCGCCGGGGAAGGTGGCGCGCAGGAGGTCGACGGGCCCCAGCCCCGGCCGCAGTTGGGCCTCGATCGCCGAGACCAGGTGGTGGACGGAGGCGAAGCTTTCCAGCCCGCAGAGCATCGGCACGCGGACGCTGCCGATCTCGGCCACGCGCGACAGGTCGTTGCGAAGGAGGTCGACGATCATCAGGTTCTCGGCCCTGTCCTTGGCGCTTTCGGCCAACGCGCGGGCCAGCGCCGCATCCTCGGCGGCATCGACGCCGCGCCGCCGGGTGCCCTTGATCGGTCGGGTCTCGACGACGCCGTCGGCGGCAAGCCTGAGGAATCGCTCGGGCGAGGCGGAAATCACGGCCCGGCCCGGCCCGCACGCAAGCAGCGCGGCGAACGGGGCCGGACTTGCCGCGCGGACCCGGCGGTGCAGCAGGTAGGGCGTCAGGCCGGTCGGCCGGGCCGCCAGGAAACGCTGCGACAGGTTGGCCTGGTAGATGTCGCCGGCCCGGATGTAGGCGACGGTTCGCGCCACCTTCGCCTCGAAGTCGCCGCGCGTCGTTTCGGCCCTCCAGACAGCATGCGATCCCGGATCCTCCGGCGGGGGCGGCGGTGCGGCCAGGCGGGCGGCCAGGGCATCGAGACGGCGCCCGGCCGGAGGCCGCGCGCCGTCGGCGTCGGCAGCGATCACCCAGGCCCGACCGGCCTGGAGATCGAAGGCGGCGACGGTGTCGTAAATGCCGAAGAAGAGGTCGGGCAATGACGGGCCGTCGGCGCGGGGCGGCGCCAATTGCTCGAGTGTGCCGCCCAACTCGTAGCCGAGGAACCCGACCGCCCCGCCCTGGAACGGCGGCAGGCCGGGATCGGTGGCAAGCGGCGATGCGGCAAGTTGGGCGGCGAGAAGGGCCAGCGGATCCGCCGGCTCGTCCCCCCACCGCCAGGTCAGCACGCGGACGGGATCGGCGGCGATGTAGGCGTAGCGACCGCGACCGCCGTCGGCCGCCGCCGAATCGAGCAGGGCCGCCACCGGATCGTCGGCGAAGGCGGCGAAGGCGGCGGCCGGCTCGACGAAGGGGAACTCCCTGGCCGATGGCCGCTGCGGCGGGGCGGCGGGCATGGCGGGGTTGCCTTCGGTTCAGGGGGCGTCGATAAGGACGCGATCGGGCGGCGGGTTGCCGTCGATGAACGACTTGATGTTGATCAGGACCTTCTCGCCCATGGCCATGCGGCCTTCAATCGTCGCCGAGCCCATGTGCGGCACCAGCACCACGTTGTCGAGGGCCAGCAGCTTGGGATTGACGGCCGGCGCGTTCTCGAAGACGTCGAGCGCGGCGCCAGCGATCTCGCCGGCTGCCAGCATGCGGGTCAGCGCGTTCTCGTCGATGACTTCGCCGCGCGAGGTGTTGACCACGAAGGCCTGCGGAGCCAGCAGCCGCAGACGGCGCGCCGACAGCAGATGATAGGTGGCCGGCGTGTGCGGGCAGTTGACCGAGATGATGTCCATGCGGGCCAGCATCTGGTCCAGGCTGTCCCAGTAGGTGGCCTCGAGTTCGGCCTCGATGTCGGGATGCGCCCGGTGGCGGTTGTGGTAGTGGATGGAGAGGCCGAAACCGCGGGCCCGCCGGGCCAGGGCCTGACCGATCCGGCCCATGCCGACGATCCCCAAGCGCTTGCCGTTGATGCGCCGTCCGAGCATCCAGGTGGGCGACCAGCCCGACCACTTGCCGGCGCGCAGCACGCGCTCGCCCTCGCCGAGGCGGCGCGCCACCGCCAGGATCATGGCCATGGCCATGTCGGCGGTGTCCTCGGTCAGCACGTCGGGCGTGTTGGTGACGATGATGCCCCGCGCGGCGGCGGCCGCCAGATCGATGTGATCGACGCCGGTGCCGAAATTGGCGATCATCTTGAGGTTCGGTCCGGCCGCCGCGATGATTTCGGCATCGATCCGATCGGTGACGGTCGGAGTCAGCACGTCGGCGTCCTTCACGGCCTCGATGAGCTGGGCCCGCGTCATCCGCGTGTCGTCGAGATTGAGGCGCGGGTTGAACAGCTCCATCATCCGCGTTTCGATGGCATCGGGAAGCTTTCGGGTAACGACGACGATGGGCTTGATCGGCGCCATTCATGGCCCTCCGTTCTGCAACCTCCGGTCAGGCCATACCAGCAATACCGGGGCCTTGTCCAGCCTCGCGTATCGGCGACAGGGATATGGTCGCGGCGGCGACGGTCGGCTTGACCCGACGCAACCGCTGCGTCCTATAATGGGCCCGCCAACCCTACCCTGAAAGGTCGTGTCCTGGTGCCGAGATCAATCCGTTTGCTTTCCGTCATGCTTGCCGTCCTGCTTCTGGTGGCCGGGGAGGCCCCTCTCCTTGCCGCCGAGAGTTCGGGCCTGCCGTTGCCCCGCTTCGTCAGCCTGCGGGCGAAAGAGGCCAAGCTGCGCACCGGGCCGGGGGTCCAGTACCCGGAAGACTGGGTCTATCTGCGCAAGGACATCCCGCTTGAGATCATCGCCGAGCATCACACGTGGCGGAAGGTTCGCGACTGGCAGGGTACCCAGGGCTGGATGCACCAGAGCCTGGTCAGCGGCAAGCGCACCCTCATGGTCACCGGCGCCATCCGCACCGTCCGCAGCAAGCCCGATTCCGCCAGCCGGGCGGTGGCCCGCGCCGAGGCGGGCGTGGTCGGGTTCCTGCTCGGCTGTCCAGGCGGCAGCGGCTGGTGCCAGGTTGAAATCGGCGGCTTCAAGGGTTGGCTGCGCCGGGTCGAGTTCTGGGGCGTCTACCCGGACGAAACCGTCGAATAGACCGCCGCCATCGCCCCCGCGAAACGAAGATCGATCCGTCGTCCCCCCGAAGGGATCAGCGGTCCCCGGCGCCGACGCGCACGATGACCTCCACCCGCTTGATCTGCTTTCCCATCGGCACCGCCGGAAGTCGGGAAACCACGATCTCGTCGCCGGGGATGTCCTGAAGGTCGCCGCCGTCTTCCATGTAGAAATGGTGGTGATCGGACATGTTGGTGTCGAAGTACGACCGCGAGGCGTCAACCACGATTTCGCGAAGCAACCCGCACGATGTGAACTGGTGCAGCGTGTTGTACACCGTAGCCAGCGACACCCTCACGTTTGCGTTCAGCACTTCCGCGTGCAGCATTTCCGCCGTCACATGGCGATCCCCGCCATCGAACAGCAGTTTGGCCAGGGCCAACCGTTGCCGCGTCGGCCGCAGGCCGGCGGCGCGCAGACGGTCGATGACATGGCTGTAGGGGCGCGTTTTTGTCATGTTTCTTATATGGCTATCTTGTTGTTTGAAATAAGCATAATTTTAAGACGATAACGAAGTTCACCCGCGATATCAACACCAAATTTAGGGTTATTTAGCGGGCGGCCGCGGCCGCTCAGTCGCCGCTGGCCAACCGCTCGACCAGTTGGCGGACGGTCGGCATGAAGCCGTTGCCGTAGAACGGATCCTCGGCAAACCGATAGCCGTTGTGGCCCGAAAACATCAGATTGTTGTCGGTGTCGCCACCGTGGGCGACGTCCTGCAGCGTCTTCTGGATGCAATACGACCGTGGATCGGCCAGCTTTCCGGTGCTGCCGATCTCGTTGGCGGCCCAGTTGCTGAACCGGCAGGCGCTGAGGCATCCCATGCACCCGCTCTGGTCGGCGCGGATTTGCTCGGCCGTTTCAGGCCGCACGAAAATAAGCGTCGAGTCGGGAGTCTGCATCGGGGTGACGAAGCCCGCCGCGATCCACTCCTCGGCGCGCGCCTTGTCGGCAGCCGTCAGGTAAAACAGGCGGCCGCGCGCCCCCACCGACAGCGCTTCGGTATGCTCGCCCAGCGGTTCACGGGTGAAGGCCACCTGGCGTTCGCTGCGTCCGCGCAGCTCCTCGATGAATTTGTTGTTGACGGCCGACGAGTAGAATCCGGTCGGGCTGAAGCGGTTGAGGAAGACTTCGCCCTTCTTGAGGGTGAGAAGTCGCTGCTTCCAGGCCTCGGACACCGGGCTCTCGCGGGTCAGGATGGCGCGGGTGCCGATCTGGAAGGCCAGCGGCCCGATGTCCGGATTGTCCAGCCAATGTTCCCACTCGCGCAGATACCAGACGCCGCCCGCCATGAAGATCGGCGTTTCGTCCAGGCCGAACTCGCGCATGGTGGCGCGCAGGTCGACGACCCGGGGATAAGGATCCTGTGGCGCTTCCGGATCCTCGACATTGCTGAGCCCGTTGTGGCCGCCGGCCAGCCAGGGATCCTCGTAGACGACGCCACCCAGCAGGGCGCCGTGCTTGTGGTAGGACCGTTTCCAAAGAGCCCGGAAGGCCCTGGCCGAGGACACGATCGGGTAGTAGTAGACGCCGTAGCCGGCGGCGATTTCGGCCACCTTGTAGGGCATGCCGGCGCCGCAGGTGACGCCGTGAACCAGTCCGCGGGCCCCTTCCAGGATGCCGTGCATCACACGCTCGGTGCCGCCGGCCTCCCAAAGGATGTTCATGTGGATGGGGCCGCGTCCGCCCGAGACCTCGTGGGCGCGCTGCGCCTGGACGATGCCGCCGTGGATGGCGAAGGCGATCATCTCCTCGAATCGTTCCCGCCGGTTCTTGCCGGTGTAGGTCTGGAAGATCGGCCGCCCCTGGCTGTCGTAGGTATCGGCGTTGGTGGCCGAAAAGGTGCCGACGGCGCCGGCCGCAGCCCAGGCGCCGGCGCTCTCGCCGTTGGAAATGGACACACCCTTGCCGCCTTCGACGAGCGGCAGCACCTCGAAGCCGGAAATAACGACGGGCTTAAGCGGCTTCACATCAAGTCTCCTCGTCGGACGGTTCGTCCCTCTCCCTGACTCGCGGCGGGATCGGGCGCGGTCGGGTTGTTTTTGATATAGGCATCGTCGGACCGGCGTCACGGTTTTTCCGCATGCGGCGGTCCGATCCGGCGGCGTCCCGCGCCGCCGGATCGCCGTCATGCCTCAGTGCGCGGCTTCCTCGGTCGGGGCCTTTTCGGGCTTCACCTCGAGGCCCGTCTCCTGATCGACCGATTTCATCGACAGCTTGACCTTGCCGCGGTCGTCGATGCCGATGAGCTTGACCTTCACCTGATCGCCGACGTTCACGACGTCGGAAACCTTGCCGACCCGGCGCGGCGCCAACTCGCTGATGTGAACCAAGCCGTCACGGCTGCCCAGGAAGTTCACGAAGGCCCCGAAGTCGACCACCTTGACGACCTTTCCGTCATAGATGGCGCCCACCTCGGGTTCGGCCGCGATGCCGCGGATCCACTGGATCGCCGCCTCGGCCGCACTCTGGTCGACGGCCGCCACCTTGATGGTGCCGTCGTCCTCGATGTCGATCTTGGCGCCGGTCACTTCGCAGATCTCGCGGATCACCTTCCCGCCGGAACCGATCACCTCGCGGATCTTGTCCTTGGCGATGTGGATGACGGTGATGCGCGGCGCCTTCTCGCTGACCGCCTGGCGGGACCCCTCGATCGTCTTGGCCATCTCGCCCAGGATGTGGAGGCGGCCCTGCTGGGCCTGCTCCAACGCCTGCTTCATGATCGCCTGGGTAATCGAGGTGATCTTGATGTCCATCTGCAACGCGGTGACACCCCGCTCGGTGCCGGCCACCTTGAAGTCCATGTCGCCCAGATGGTCCTCGTCGCCCAGGATGTCGGACAGCACGGCAACGCCGTCATCCTCCTTGATCAGGCCCATGGCGATGCCGGCCACCGCGCGCGGCAGCGGCACGCCCGCGTCCATCATCGACATCGACGAGCCGCACACCGTGGCCATCGAGGACGAACCGTTCGACTCGGTGACCTCGGACACCACGCGGATGGTGTAGGGGAACTCCTCCTTGGGCGGCAACAGCGGCCGAATGGCCCGCCAGGCCAGCTTGCCGTGGCCGATCTCGCGGCGTCCGGGCGGCCGCATGAAGCTGGCCTCGCCCACCGCGTAGGGCGGGAAATTGTAGTGCAGCATGAAGTGCTCACGATATTCGCCCACAAGCGCGTCCATGATCTGCTCGTCCTGGCCGGTGCCCAGGGTCGTCACCACCAGCGCCTGGGTCTCGCCGCGGGTGAACAGCGCGCTGCCGTGGGTGCGCGAAAGCACGCCCACCTCGGTGGCGATCGGACGGATGGTCTTGGTGTCGCGTCCGTCGATGCGCCGCCCGGTTTCCAGAATGCCGCGCCGCACGATGTCCTTCTCCAGGTCCTTGAACAGGCCGGGGAGGACGTCGGCCACCAGATCGGCTTCCAGCGATTCGTCGGCGGCCAAGGCCTGGGCGACCTGCTCGCGGACCGCCTCGATCTTCTTGTGGCGCTCGCTCTTGGCGGTCTCGGCATAGGCGTCGCGCAGACCGGCCTCGGCCAGTTCCCTGAGCCGGGCGGCCACGGCATCCTTGCCGGCCGGCGGTTCGGGCACGTCGCGCGGCTCCTTGGCGCACGCCTCGGCCAAGTCGATGATCGCGTTGATCACCGGCTGATAGGCCTCGTGGCCGAACATGACGGCGCCCAGCATGGTGTCCTCGGACAGCTCCTGGGCCTGCGATTCGACCATCAGGACGCCTTCCTGGGTGCCGGCGACCACCAGATCGAGGTCGCTCGCCGCGATCTCCTCGAGCGAGGGGTTGAGCACGAACTTGCCGTCGATGTAGCCGACCCGGGCGCCGCCGATCGGGCCCAGGAACGGCAGGCCGGAAATGGTCAGTGCCGCCGAGGCCCCGACCATGGCGACGATGTCGGGGTCGTTCTCCATGTCGTGCGACAGCACGGTGCAGATGACCTGGGTCTCGTTGCGGTAGCCCTTGGCGAACAGCGGCCGGATCGGTCGGTCGATGAGGCGCGACGTCAGCGTCTCCTTCTCGGACGGCCGCCCTTCACGCTTGAAGAAACCGCCGGGAATCTTGCCGCCGGCGAAGGTCTTTTCCTGGTAGTGGACCGTCAGCGGGAAGAAATCGATCCCCGGCTTCGGGTTTTTGTCGCCGACCACGGTACACAGCACGATGGTGTCCCCATAGGTGGCCAGCACCGCGCCATCGGCCTGGCGCGCGATCTTGCCGGATTCGAGAACGAGGCGGCGTCCGCCCCAGTCGATCTCTTTCCGGAATTCCTGAAACATGTTCGTCACGGTGAACTTCCTTCCATCCGTTCCCGCACCGCGCTCCCGCGCGGCGGTGAATGGCGCACGGGCGCGGCCGCGCCGACCGCCGGTCCGTCCCCGAGGGAACGGCCGCGGCGAGGCGTGGCCGACGCGCGCACCAGCACGACAAGCGGATTCTTGCCCGGCGTTTTGCGTTGGTCTTGAATTCCGCGGGATACCCCGCTCCGGACACGGCCCCGAAAGACCGGCCGGGATAAGGCCGTCAACATGAGACGGCCTTAACGGCGCAGCCCCAGTTCCTTGACGAGGCTTTCGTAACGCGCCGCTTCCTTCCTCTTGACGTAGTCGAGCAGACGACGCCGCTGCCCGACCATCATCAGCAGGCCGCGCCGCGAGTGAAAGTCCTTCTTATGGACCTTCAGGTGCTCGGTCAGGTTGCGGATGCGCTCGCTCAAAATGGCCACCTGGACTTCCGGCGACCCGGTGTCGCCTTCCTTGATGGCGAATTTTCCAATCAGTTCCTGCTTCTTCTCGACGGTAATCGACATCGGGATCTCCACATCATCCGTCATAGGTTCAAAACACGAAGGGGGCGGATCTCGGCCCCCCGGATCTGGGCGAGAGCCACAGGCCTGCCGCCGGCCATGGCGCAAACGACCACGCCCTGGCCAAGTTCCGCGGAGGCGGACCGCGTCATCACCGGCAATGCCGGGACGGCTCGGCCCTGTCTGAGGCTGCACCCCTCTGCTTCGGTCAGGGCCAGCGCCGGGATGTCGTCCAGCGCGGTCTCGACCGGAAGCAGGTACTTAGAAAGCGGCGCACTATGCCCGAGGGACATCAGATTATCCAGCGAAATCGCGTCCTTCTCGTGGAAGGGACCGACCGCGATGCGCCGCAGCGCCGAAACGTGTCCGACCGTGCCGAGGGCCAGGGCCAGATCGCGGGCCAGGCTGCGCATGTAGGCGCCCTTGCCCGCCCTCACCTCGAATTCGGCATGGTCGGCGTCGGGCCGGCCGATCAGCCGGAAATCGTCGATCCGCACCCGGCGCGGTTCCAGCGTCACCGTCTGGTCGGCGCGCGCCAGGGCATAGGCCCGCCGCCCGTCCACCTTCACCGCCGAATAGGCCGGCGGCACCTGTTCGATGATCCCGATGAAACCGGCCAGGACGCCCGTGATCTCGGCTTCTCCCGGCCGCACGTCGCTGCTGGCCGTGACCTCGCCCTCGGCGTCATCGGTTGCCGTGGCTTCGCCCCAGCGAATGGTGAACCGATAGATCTTGGAGCCGTCCATGGCGTAGGCGACCGTCTTGGTGGCCTCGCCCAGCGCGAGCGGCAGGACGCCGGTGGCCAGCGGGTCAAGGGTGCCGCCGTGGCCGACCTTGGCGGCCCCGGTCAGCCGGCGCACCTTGGCGACGACCCCGGCCGACGTCACCCCCAGCGGCTTGTCGATGATCAGCCAGCCGTGAATGGGCTTGCCGCGCCGCCTACCCATCGTCGGTCTCGCGCGCGTCGGGGTCGGCGTCGTCGGGATCGGCGTCGTCCGGTTCCGCGTCCTCCGCCAGGTCGCGGGCCACCACCGGATCGCCGAGCAGCGCCTCGATACGGCCGGCATAGTCGAAAGACTCGTCGATGCGGAAGGTCAGGCTGGGAGCGAACTTCAGGTTTACGGTCTCGGCGACGCGCCGGCGCAGGAACGAGGCGGCTCGCCCCAGGGCATCGACGACGGCATCCGCCTCGCCGCCGCCCAGAGGGGTGACGAAGGCCACCGCGTTGCGCAGATCGGGGCTGACCCTCACCTCGGTCACCGTCACCGAGATGCCGCTGAGCGCCGGATCACGCAACAATCCCCGCTCAAAGACCTCGGCGAGGGCGTGGCGAACCGCCTCTCCCACGCGGAGTTGACGCTGGCTCACGGGTCTTTCGGAACGCTTGGTCATGGATTCCTCGCCGCCTGTCCGCGGCGGCCGCGCCCATCGCGGCCGTGAGAGCCAAACCGGCCGGCCGGGGGCGGACGCCGCCCCCACCCCGTTCTAAAGCTCGCGCGCCACCTCTTCGACGTCAAAGCACTCGATGAAATCGCCGACCTGGATATCCTGGTAGTTGGCGAACGCCATGCCGCACTCCATCCCGTCCTTGACTTCCCTGACGTCGTCCTTGAAGCGCTTGAGCTGCGAGAGGCTGCCCTCGTGGATCACCACGTGGTCGCGCAGCAGGCGCACCTTGGCGCCCCGGCGCACCACGCCTTCGGTGACCATGCAGCCGGCGACCTTGCCGACCTTGGTGATCGAGAACACCTCGCGGATCTCGGCGTAGCCCAGCAGGTTCTCGCGCAACGTCGGCGCCAACATGCCGGAAAGGGCCTGCTTCAGATCGTCGATCAGGTTGTAGATGATCGAGTAGTAGCGGATCTCCAGCTTTTCGCGTTGAGCCAGATCGCGCGATTGGGCGTTGGCGCGCACGTTGAAGCCGATAATCAGGGCATCGGACGCCTTGGCCAGGGTCACGTCGGACTGGTTGATGGCGCCGACCCCGGCATGCAGGATGTCGACCGCCACCTCCTCGGTGGCCATTTTGCGCAGGGCCGTCGAGATGGCCTCGACCGAACCGTGGACGTCGGCCTTGAGCACGATCGGCAGCCGGCGCGTCTGCCCCTTGCCGATGTTGAGGAACATCTGTTCGAGCGAAACCCGCCCGGTCGCCTGGACCCGGGCCTTGCGTGACTGGCCTTGGCGGTATTCGCTGATCTCGCGGGCCCGCTGGTCGTTCTCGACGACGATGAAGTCGTCGCCCGCCCCCGGGGTCGAGCTGAGGCCCAGCACCTCGACCGGCACCGAAGGACCGGCCGCGTCGACCTGGCTGCCGTAGGCGTCGACCAGGGCGCGCACCCGGCCCCATTCCTCGCCGGCCACGAAAACGTCGCCGACCTTGAGCGTGCCGCGTTGGACCAGGACCGTCGCCACCGAGCCGCGGCCCGCCTCGACCTTGGCCTCGATGATGGCGCCCTCGGCCGGGCGGTCGGGGTTGGCTTTGAGGTCGAGCACCTCGGCCTGGAGCAGGATGGCTTCCTCCAGTTTGTCGAGGTTGATGCGCTTCTTGGCCGATACCTCCACCGCCAGCACGTCGCCGCCCACCTCTTCGAGAAGGACCTCGTGCTGGAGAAGGTCGTTGCGCACGCGCTGCGGATCGGCGCCCGGCAGATCCATCTTGTTGATCGCGACGATGATCGGCACCCCCGCCGCCTTGGCGTGGCTGATCGCCTCGATGGTCTGCGGCATGATGCCGTCATCGGCGGCGACCACCAGGACGACGATGTCGGTGACCCTGGCGCCGCGCGCCCGCATGTCGGTGAAGGCGGCATGGCCAGGGGTGTCGATGAAGGTGATCTTGTGACCGGCCTTGGTGGTCACCTGGTAGGCGCCGATGTGCTGGGTGATGCCGCCGGCCTCGCCGCCCGCCACGTCGGTTTCGCGCATGGCGTCGAGCAACGATGTCTTGCCATGGTCGACGTGGCCCATGACGGTCACCACCGGCGCCCGCGACCGCAGGCTGGAGGCGGCGTCTTCCTCGCCCTTCAGCCCGATCTCGACATCGGCGTCGCTCACCCGCTTGATGTTGTGGCCGAACTCGGTGGCGACGACCTCCGCCGTGTCGGCGTCGATGGTCTGGGTGGCGGTCACCATGACGCCCATGCGCATCAGGGTCTTGACCACGTCGACCCCACGCACCGCCATGCGGTTCGCCAGTTCCTGCACCGTGATGGTTTCGGGAATGATCACGTCGCGAATCACCTTTTGCGGTTCGTTGCCCTGGGTGCGCCGTTTCTGCCGTTCCTTTTCGCGGGCGCGGCGGACGGACGCCAGACTGCGCGTCCTCTCTTCATCCTCGCTGAGCGCCTCTGCGATGGTCAGCTTGCCGGCCCGCCGCCGGCGTTCGCCGCCGCGCTTGCCCGGCGCCGCCGGACGCTTGACCTCGACCTTGGGGGCGCCGCGCCTCGACTTGGCCAGCGCATCGTCTTCGTCCTCGACCTCGACCTTGGCCTTGTCGGGCTTGCGGGGGCCCACCTGGGCCTCGAGCGTTTCGTCCGGCGGCGCGACCGGGATGACGGGAGCGGCGACCGGCGCCGCCTCATCGACCGGGAGCGGCTTCGCCTCGTCTTCCGGCTCGGCCGTCTTCGCCTCGCTCTCGCGCCGCGCTTCCTGCTCGGCCCTCTCGGCCGCCTCGCGCTCGGCCCTCGCGGCCGCCTCCTTGGCCTCCTCGGCCTCGCGGACAGCGCGTTCCTCGGCCTCCCGGGCGGCCAGCTGACGCGCCTCCTCGTCGGCCTTGCGGGCATCATGCAGCGCCTTGAGCCGCGCCGCCTTTTCCTCTTCGGTCAGGTTGGGCACGCGGGCCAACTGCGCGGCATCCTCCGCCGCATGGTCGATCTCGACCGGCTCGACGCCGGCGGGGGCGGCCTCGACGCCCTCTTCCTCGGCCCCGACCTTCTTGAGGCGGCCGTCGGCATCCTGCAGGTAGGTGCGCTTCTTGCGCACCTCGACCGTCACCGCCTTGGAGCGGCCGCGCGAAAAACTCTGACGGACCTGACCGGCCTCAATCGTCTTGTTGAGCACCAGCTTGCCGGGCCTCGAAAGCCCCAGCCGTCCCTTCTTTTCCTTGCCCGTGGTCTCGGTCATTTCAATCCGTTCGCGTTACCGTCCGGCTCCGTGTTGCACACTTCGTTCCGTCCCGGCTCGGCGGCGCCCGGCGAGCGGAACCCCGCCAGCCTCGCCGCCTCGCTAAGCAGCTTGTCGGCGATCGGCCCCGGTGCCAGCACCGCATGCACGGCATGTCCGCGCCCCAGGGCCGCCCCCAGCTCGTCGCCGGAAAAAAGGTCGATCACCGGCACGCCCGGCGCCAGCGCCGCAATCTTCTCCCGGCCGTTCGCCGCGCCTTCCGAGGCCGCCAGCACGACACCGGCCCCGGATTCGCGCAGGTAGCCCTTCACCTTCTCGAAACCGACCACCGCCTGGCCGGCCCGCCGGCCCATGCCGATGAGGTCGAGGCACCGCCGGGCCAGGAGACACTCGATCTCCGCATCCAAGTCCGCCGACGCCGCCACCGGCGAACGGGCGGCCTTGGCGAACAGCTTCTTCGCGCAGGCTGTCTTAACCGCATCGCGCCTTGCGCTCAACCAAAATCCCCGACCCGGCAGACGTCCCGCCACATCCGGAACCACCATCCCGTCCGGCGAAACGACGAAGCGGATCATCGTTTCGACCGGTCGCGGCACCCCTTCGACAAGGCATCTCCGCCACGGCCCCGAACCTTCCGGGTCAGCGGCGGCAACGGCGTTTCGCTTGCGGGCGGAGTGCGCCATGGCCTCGGCCGCCGCACCGCTCAGGCGGCGCCCTCCGCCGGCCCGTCGGCATCGGCCCCGGCCGGCGCCGTCTCGTCTTCGAACCAGTGGGCACGCGCCGCCATGATCGCCTTGTCGGCGGCCTCCGCGCTCATCGAGCCGTTGGGCGCTATTTCCAGAAGCTCGTCGCGCGCGAGGTCGGCCAGATCGTCCAGCGTCTTCACCCCGGCCTCGCCGAGCGCCACCAGGACGGCGGCGCTCAGGCCCTCGATCTTGGCCAGATCGTCGCTGACCTCCAGCTCCCGCCGGCGGCGGGTCATCTCCTCCTCCTGGGCGGCCAGATAGGCGCGGGCCCGCTCGCGCAGCTCCTCGGCGATGTCCTCGTCGAATCCTTCGATTTCGACCAGATCCTCGACCGGCACGAAGGCCACCTCCTCGATCGACGAGAAGCCTTCCGTCACCAGCAGATGGGCGATGACGTCGTCGACGTCGAGGGCCTCGGCGAACAATTTGGACAGCGCGTTGAACTCTTCCTGCCGGCGCTCCGATTCCTCGGCCTCGGTCAGGATGTCGATGTCCCAGCCGGTCAGCTGCGAGGCCAGGCGCACGTTCTGGCCGCGCCGGCCGATGGCCAGGCTCAGCTGGTCGTCGGGCACCACCACCTCGATGCGATGCGCCTCCTCGTCCAGCACCACCTTGGCCACCTCGGCGGGAGCCAGGCCGTTGACGATGAACGTGGCCGGGTCGCCCGACCATTGAATGATGTCGATCTTCTCGCCCTGCAGTTCGCCGACCACCGCCTGCACGCGCGAGCCGCGCATGCCGACGCAGGCCCCGACCGGGTCGATGCCCGAATCGTTGGACAGCACGGCGATCTTGGCACGCGAGCCAGGATCGCGGGCCACCGACTTGATCTCGATGACGCCGTCGTAGATCTCGGGCACTTCCTGGGCGAACAATTTGGCCATGAACTGCGGGTGGGTGCGCGACAGAAAAATCTGCGGTCCCCGAGCCTCCTCGCGGACGTCCATGATGTAGGCGCGAACCCGATCGCCGTTCGAGAAGTGCTCGCGCGGAATGCACTCATCGCGCCGGAGCAGCGCCTCGGTCCGCCCGAGGTCGACGATGACGTTGCCGAACTCGACCCGCTTGACCAGGCCGTTGACGATCTCGCCGATGCGGTCCTTGAATTCCTCGTACTGGCGTTTGCGCTCGGCCTCGCGGACCCGCTGAACGATCACCTGCTTGGCGGTCTGCGCCGCGATGCGCCCGAAATCGATGGGCGGCAGCGGATCGACCAGGAACTCGCCGATTTCGGCGTCGGCCTTGCGCTTGCGGGCCGCCTCCAGACTGATCTGGGTGGACTCGTTCTCGACCGGGTCGGCCACCTCCAGGTAGCGGGCCAGCGCGATGGCTCCCGACGAGCGGTCGATGGAAGCCCGGATGTCGTGCTCGTGGCCGTACTTCGAGCGGCCGGCCTTCTGGATCGCCTGTTCCATGGCATCCAGGACCTCGTCGCGCTCGATTCCCTTGTCCCGCGCCACGGATTCCGCGACCTGCAGGAGTTCCGGGCGAGCGTGCACGGCATCGGTTTCAGTGGTGCGGTTGCTCATCGTCCCTGTCGTCCTTCTGACATACCGAGCAGTTCCTCGGTCAAAACCAGTTTCGCCTTGCCGATGACGGAAAGGGGCAGCGCGATTTCCTCGCCCTCCACCGCCATCCGCACGACATCCCCCTCGATTCCCAACAGACGTCCGCGAAAACGGCGGCGGCCGCCGACCGGCTGAACCGTCTCGATGCGCGCCTCGTGTCCGGCGTACCGCTCGAAATCGCGGGGACGCACCAACGGGCGGTCGATTCCCGGCGAGCTCACCTCCAGCGTGTAGGCCTTGGTGATGGGGTCCTCGACATCAAGCACCGCCGAGATGGCGCGGCTGAGGTCGGCGCAATCATCCACCACCATGGCTTGGCCGTCCTGACGTTCGACCATCACCTGGAGCCGCAACCTGTCGCCGCCCGACAACTGCACGCGCACGATGGAGAAGCCCATTCCCTCCACCGTCGGGGCGATCAGCTGCTCGATTCGCTCCGTCACCATTCTACCACGGTCCTTCCCCCGGGGGATCGAACGTCCTTGCCTACAAACACGAAAGGCGGGCCGCCGGCCCGCCTCATCAAACCCATCAGTCTATGGTTCAACGAGACTTCTTATTAAGCATCGTTGGCGCAAATATAGTGATCCGCCCCGCAAACTCAAGTGCTTTATGGGCGGGGTCGGCGCCGGAAGGTCAGGTACGCGCAGGGGCGGCCGGCCGCCTTGGCCTTGGCCTCGTAGCGGGTCTCGCACCACCCCGGCGGCGGGCGTCGCCAGTCGACCGGCCGCCTTGCCGGCCACGCGAATCCGGGGTGGGCGACGAGCCGCTCCAGGGCCCAGCGGACATAGCCCATGTCGTCGCTGGCGAAGCGCAGTTCGGCGTCGTCCGCCATGATGCGGGCGAGCGAGTCCAGAACCTCCGGCCGGATGAACCGGCGCTTGGCGTGGCGCGCCTTCGGCCAGGGATCGGCGAACAACACGAAGACACGCCCGATGCTGGCGTCCGACAGCCGATCGATCAGCAGGCGGGCGTCATCGTCAAGCAGGCGCACATTGCCGAGCCGGCGGGTATCGAGTTGGGCGAGCAGGCTGGCCACCCCGTTGACGAAGGGCTCGCAGCCGATGAAGCCGATCTCGGGATGGGCCTCGGCCTGGGCCGCCAGGTGCTCGCCGCCGCCGAACCCGACTTCCAGCCAAACCGCCCGCGGCGCCTTCGGAAACAGCCGCCGGGGCTCGATCTCGCCCGCCGCCGGCAGGGGAACCCGCAGCGCCGGCAGCATCTCGTCGAGAAGCCGCCGTCGGCTCGCCCGCAGGCTGCGGCCGTAGCGGCGGCCGTAGGACCGGTTGGCGAGCCGCGGATCCGGCGGGGCGGCGCTCACTTGACGCCGAACGCCGCCTTCAGGTCGTCGACCAGATCGGTCCGCTCCCACGAGAAGCCGCCGTCGGCCTCCGGCGTCCGGCCGAAATGGCCGTAGGCGGCGGTCCTGGCATAAATCGGGCGGTTGAGTTGCAGACGTTCGCGGATGCCGCGCGGCGACAGGTCGACCAGTTCCTGCAGCACCGCGGTCAGGCGGCCGTTGTCGACCTTGCCGGTGCCGTGGGTCTCGACGTAGACCGACAGCGGCTTGGACACGCCGATGGCGTAGGCCACCTGGATGGTGCATTTGTCGGCGAGGCCGGCGGCCACCACGTTCTTGGCGACGTAACGCGCCGCATAGGCGGCCGAGCGGTCGACCTTGGTGGGATCCTTGCCCGAGAAGGCGCCGCCGCCGTGCGGGGCCGCGCCGCCGTAGGTGTCGACGATGATCTTGCGGCCGGTGAGGCCGGAGTCGCCGTCGGGGCCGCCGATGACGAACCGCCCGGTCGGGTTCACGTAGAAATCGGCTTCCGGGCACATCCATCCGTCCGGCAGAACATCCAGCACGTATGGGCGGATGATCTCGCGGATCTGCTTCTGGTCGAGCCCCGCGTCATGCTGGTGGGACACCACCACCGAGGTGGCGCCAATCGGCCGGCCGTTCTCGTAGAGGAGCGTCACCTGGCTCTTGGAGTCGGGCAGCATCCCGGGAACCTTGCCGGCCCGGCGGTCGTCGGCCAGCCGCTTGAGAATGGCGTGGGCGTAAAAAATGGGCGCCGGCATCAGCGCCTCGGTCTCGGTGCAGGCATAGCCGAACATCATGCCCTGGTCGCCGGCCCCTTCATCCTTGCCCGCCGCGGCGTCGACGCCCTGGGCGATGTCGGCCGACTGCGAATGGACGTGAACCTGCACCTCGGCCTTCTGCCAGTGGAAGCCGGCCTGCTCGTAGCCCACCTTGCGCACGGCGTCGCGGGCGATCTCCTCGAGCCGCTTTTTGGTGATCGACTGCGGTCCGCGCACTTCGCCCGACAGCACGATCAGGTTGGTCGTGCACAGGGTTTCGACGGCGACGCGCGAGTTGGGGTCTTCTTTAAGGAAGGCGTCGACGACGGAATCCGAAATCAGGTCACAGACCTTGTCCGGATGACCTTCGGAAACGGATTCGCTGGTGAACAGATAGCGCGATTGCGACACGGCCTAACCCTCCTGTGCCCGGTTCGATATCCACTGGACCGAGGGCTTCGGCTCCTCATCGACAAAGGCATGGGGATGCCGGCAGCGCCCACTTAGCACCTGTCTTTTACGTGGGGGCAAGCGGTCCAAATCCATCCACGGCTACGCGCCGGGGCGCGCGGCGGGCGATTTTGTCGCAGGGTTTACCCCATGCGTCAAGAGGTTTCGCCCGTCGCCCGCGCCGGCCCTCGCCGGCCCGAATCGACCACGAAGCTTACTCGTCGGCCACGGTGCCCGACAGCGACTTCGTCAGTTCGAAAAGACGCTTGCGAACCTTCGGATCCAGGATCTTGTAATAGGCACGGACAAGCTCCAGGGTTTCCCGTCGGGCCAGCGGATCGGGCTCGTAGGTCGACGGCTCCTGCTCGTCGAGGGCCCGTGCGCGAACCCCTTCGGGCGTCTTGATGTCGTCCGGCATGTCGTCGAAGAAAAACGACACCGGCACATCGAGAACACGGCTCAACTCGTACATCCGGCTGGCGCCGATGCGGTTGGCCCCCCGCTCGTATTTCTGGATCTGCTGAAACGTCAGGTTGACCGCCTCGCCGAGCTTCTCCTGGCTCATGCCAAGAAGGGTGCGGCGCAGCCGGACCCGGGAGCCGACATGGACGTCGATGGGATTGGCAACGCCGGGCGGCAGTCGTTTTTCCTTGAAGTTACGGCGAGTTACCCGGCTCCCGCTTTTCGCGGTGAGGACGTTGTTTTCCATTGATGCTATCTTTTCAATCTTGGACGGTGGTTGAATTGCCACTCTCAGGCGGGCGCACGATAGGAGAAAAGCTCGACCGGGGTCAACACGATAATTTATCCGAAAACCTGTAGCAAACCGCGGTTTTTCTACTTAGCGTTTAATCCTTCCGTCGCCGCGCCTCCCACCAACATGCAGCCAGCGCCAGTCCGCAGACGGCCAGAACCAGGGGAAGACCGAAACGCGCGTAGGGCGGCGATGCAAGCGCGGCGGGGAGCGGCGCGTCCAGTACTCCCGCCTCGCCGAGGCCGAGGGTGGCCAGCGTCCGGCCGTGGGCGTCGATCACCGCGGAAACCCCGCCGTTGGCCACCCTGACCAGCGGCAACCCTTCCTCCACCGTGCGCATGCGGGCCGCCGCCAGGTGCTGGTAAGGCCCCGCGGACAGGCCGAACCAGCCGTCGTTGGTCAGATTCAGCAGCCACCGCGGCCGAACGTCGCGGCGCGCCACCGCGCCGGGAAAGATGACCTCATAGCAGATCAACGGGCTGACCGGCGGCAGTCCCGGCAGGGCGAGGGTCATCCGCTCGCGGCCCGCCGAGAAGTCGGCGCGGCCCTCGGTCAGCTTCTTGAAAGGAACGAGCGCGCGGAACGGAACGTATTCGCCGAACGGCACCAGATGGACCTTGTCGTAGGTGCCGACGATCCGCCCCGTCCCGTCCAGCACCTCCAGGCTGTTCCAGACCTTGAAAGAGGCGGGCGGAGTCGGCGGTTCGGGCGTCGTGCGCGGTGCCCCGACGACGAGAAGTCCGCCCTCCGGCACCGCCCGCGCCAGAAAGGCCCGCCGCCCGGCGTCGTTGGCAATAAAAAACGGAACCGCCGTTTCGGCCCAAATGACGTGGGTCGGCGGCGGCCGGTCGGCGGCGGGGCGACGACTCATCTCGACCTGGCGGGCCAGATGCCGGTCGCGCAGCTCCGCGCGCCATTTGAGCCGCTGGGGAATGTTGGGCTGAACCAACCGAAGACTGACGCCCTCGACCGTCGCCGTCGGCCCGGCCAGGGCCAGCCGAACCTCGCCGCCGACCCACAGCAGGACCAGCGCGGCGACTCCGGCGGCCAGCGCCGACGCGCGCCGTCGCTGCGTCAGACGCTCGTCGCCCGCCACCGCCGGCAGGGCGGCCAGGATGACGGTGACGAGGCCCAGCCCGTAGGTGCCGAAGACGGCGGCGGACTGCAGCATCGGCGGCCACGCCGCCCATACCGTACCGATCAGGTTCCAGGGAAAGCCGGTAAGGATCCAGCCGCGCACCCACTCGCCGATGGTCCAGGCGACGGCCAGCAGAACCACCGACCCGAAAACCGACCCCCTGAGGGCGCGCACAGCGGCGGCGACGGCCGCCGGAAACAGCGCCATGCCGGCGGCGATGCCGCCGACGGCAAACGGAATCAGCCAGCCGTACGTTTCGGGCTCGACCAGAAGGGCATGGGCGATCCAGTAAAGGCCGGCCGCAAAATGACCAAGGCCGAACCACCAACCGAGGGCAAACGCGGCGCCGACTCCGGGGCTGGCCAGGATCAGCCACAGCCAACCGGCGAAAGCCGGAATCAGCAGCGGAACGGCGTGGAGAGGCGGCAGGGCCCCCGCCGCCAAGACGCCCAGCAGTACGGCCAGCCCCCGGCGGCGCCATCCGCCCAGGCCGGACAGCCGTCGGCGCAGGCCGGCCCAGGTTTGCCAGCCGGCCATCCCCTCAGTCGGCCTCGACGGGGGGTTGCGGGCGGCGCACGCGCAACCGCTTGACGCGGCGCGGGTCGGCCTCGACGACCTCGAACTCGATGCCCGACGGGTGGCCGATCAACTCGCCGCGCATGGGCACCCGGCCGGCCAGAGCGAAGACCAGGCCGCCGATGGTGTCGATCTCCTCGCGCTCCTCCTCGGTCACGAAGGGGCCTACCAGGTCCTCCAGCTCCTCGATGGAGACGCGGGCTTCGGCGTCAAGAACGCCGTCGGCCCGCTCGATGAGGGCCGGCTCATCGTGGATGTCGTGCTCGTCCTCGATCTCGCCGATGATTTCCTCGACCAGGTCCTCAATGGTCAAGAGCCCGTCGATACCGCCGAATTCATCGACCACGAGAGCCATGTGGCACCGCTTGACCCGCATCTCGAGCAGCAGGTCGGGCACCCGCATGAAAGGCGACACGAACAGCACCGGGCGCATGATTTGGGCCAGCGAGAACTCGCGCTCGCGGCCGTGCCAGGCCAGCACGTCCTTGATGTGGACCATGCCGCGGGCATCGTCGAGACTTTCGTGATAGACGGGGATGCGCGAGTGGCCCTCGCGGATCATCAGTTGGATGAGATCCTCGTAACTCATCCCGATCTCCACCGCCACGATGTCGGCCCGCGGCACCATGACGTCGCGCACGTCGCGGTCCCTGAGATCAAGGATGTTGGCCAACAGCCGGCGCTCATCGTCGTTGATCGGCAACTCGGCCTCTTCGCGTTCCTCGATCAGCTCCTCCAGGGTGTCGCGGGCCGAGGTGTCGCCATTGCGCCGCAGCCGGCGCAGCCAGCCGCGCAGGGCATCGAAGAAACTGGCGTCTTGGGAGGTCCCGGACTCGCCGGGTCGACTAGAGCACGCGTCGTCATTCATCGGGTCAATTCTGTCCTTCGGCGCCTTCCACATAGGGGTCGGCAACGCCAAGCCCCTTCAGGACTCGGACCTCGAGTCCTTCCATCTCTTCCGCCTGCGCCGCGTTGACATGGTCGAAGCCAAGCAGGTGAAGCATACCATGGACGACAAGATGACTGAAATGATCGGAGAGTGGCTTGCCCTGGGCCGCCGCCTCGCTTGCCGTGGTCTCGTAGGCGAGCACGACGTCGCCCAGCAACACAGGCGCGCCGTCCGCCAAGAGCGGCGGATCGCCGTCGAGGTTGGCGAACGACAGCACGTTGGTCGGCTCGTCGCGCCCCCGATAGTCGCGGTTGAGCTGCCGGACCGTCGCATCGTCCGCCAACACCAGGCTGGCCTCGGCCGGCAGCCCGACGCCGCGGCCGGCCGTCCGGGCGCCGGCGAAGGCGGCCAGCGCCGCGGCCCGGCCAAGGGCCGCGGCGTCGGGGAGCGCCCGGCGCCAGGACGGGCACGGCAACGCGACGTCGATCTCGGGTCCGTCAGTCGTCATCGCCGCCATTGTCGTCGCTCTTTTTCTCATAGCGCGCCGCGCTGCGCCGCTTGGCCTCCACCGCCTCGTAAGCCTCGACCATGCGCGCCACCAGCGTGTGGCGCACCACGTCGGCGGTTCCGAAACGCACGAAGGCGATGCCCTCCAACCCCTCCAGCACCTCCAGCGCATCGCGCAGGCCCGAACGGATGCCGCGCGGCAGGTCGACCTGGGTGAGGTCGCCGGTCACCACCATGCGCGAGTTCTCACCCAGACGGGTGAGGATCATCTTCATCTGCACCGCCGTGGTGTTCTGCGCCTCGTCGAGGATGACGAAGGAATTGGCCAGCGTGCGGCCCCGCATGAAGGCCAGCGGCGCCACCTCGATCTCGCCGTTCTCTAGACGTTTGGCCACCTGATTGGACGGCATCATGTCGTGAAGCGCGTCATAGAGGGGCCGCAGATAGGGGTCGACCTTCTCGCGCAAATCCCCCGGCAGGAATCCCAGCTGCTCGCCGGCTTCCAGCGCCGGCCTCGACAGGATGATGCGGTCGACCTCGCCCCGGATCAGGCGCTCGACTGCCTTGGCCACCGCCAGATAGGTCTTGCCGGTGCCGGCCGGGCCCAGCCCGAACACCAGTTCGCAGGCGTCGATCGCCCGGAGATAGTCGGCCTGGGTGGGCGAGCGCGGCGAAATCAGTCGCTTGCGGGTATGGATGACGAGGTCGTCGCCGGGGCGCGCCACGCCGCCGCCGCCGGTCGCCAGACGGACCGCCGCATCGACCTCGTCGCGGCCGACCGGCAGGCCGCGCCGCAGGCGGTCGTAAAGGCCGACCAGGCCGGCCCTGGCGGTGGCCACCGCCTCCGGCGCGCCGACAATGGTGGCCTCGTTGCCGCGCGTGTGGATCGAAACGTCGAGGCGCTGCTCGATGCGGGCCAGATGGGTGTTGTGGTAGCCGAACAGCTGGATGACCAGGGCGTTGTCGTCGAATTCCAGGTGTTCGGTCCGGGTCTCGTCGGCCAGCGGCGCCGGGGGGAGGGTGCGCGAGTTCACGCCGGTGCCCCCGCTGCCGCGACCGGCGCCCCGGCCAAGCTGTTGGCGTAGCCGGCCTCGATGCGCAGATCGACGATGGCCCCCGCCAAGACGTCCGGCACCTCGGCGTGGACCGGCTGCATGTAGGGGCTGCGCCCCAGCAGCTGGCCGGCGTGCTTGCCGGGACGATCGAAGAGGACAGGCAGCACCCGACCGACGCAGCCGCGGTTGAAATCCAACTGCTGGGCGTTGAGTAGGGCCTGCAGGGTGGCCAGGCGTTCCTCCTTGACGGGCTCCGGCACCTGCCCGGCCATGACCGCGGCGGGTGTCCCCGGCCGTGGACTGTACTTGAAGGAATAGGCCTGGATGAAGCCGATCTCGCGGACCAGCCGCAGGGTTTCCTCGAAGTCCGCCTCGGTCTCGCCCGGGAAACCGACGATGAAGTCCGACGACAGGCCGAGGTCGGGGCGGGCGGCGCGCAGCCGTTCGACCAGCCGGCGATAGGCGTCGGCGGTATGGCGGCGGTTCATCGCCGCCAGCACGCGGTCGGAGCCCGACTGCACCGGCAGGTGGAGGAAGGGCATCAATTCGGGCACCTCGGCATGGGCGGCGATCAACTCGTCGGTGACGTCGGCGGGATAGGAGGTGGTGTAGCGGATGCGATCGAGACCGTCGATGCCGGCCGCCTCGCGGATCAGCCGGCCCAAGCCCCACTCGCCGCCGTCCGGCGCCGCCCCGTGGTAGCAGTTGACGTTCTGGCCCAAGAGCGTGATCTCGCGCGCTCCGGCCGCCACCAGGCGCCGGGCCTCGGCCAGCACCGCCGCCGCCGGGCGCGAGTATTCGGCGCCCCGCGTGTAGGGCACGACGCAGAAGGTGCAGAACTTGTCGCAGCCCTCCTGCACGGTGAGGAAGGCGGCGGCGCCGTCCACACGGGCGTTTTCCGGCAGGTGGTCGAATTTGGGCTCGGACGGGAAGTCGGTGTCGAGTTGGGCGCCGCCGGCCCGGCTGGCGCGGGCCACCATCTCGGGCAGGCGATGGTAGGCCTGCGGTCCGAACACCATGTCGACGTAGGGCGCGCGGGCCAGGATCTCGGCCCCCTCGGCCTGGGCGACGCAGCCGGCGACCGCCAGGATCATGCCACCGCCGGTCGGCCTCGCCGCCTTCAGGCGGCGCAGCCGGCCCAGCTCGGAATAGACCTTCTCGGCCGCCTTTTCGCGGATATGGCAGGTGTTGAGGATGACCATGTCGGCGTCGTCCGGCGCTTCCGTCAGGACGAAGCCGAGGGGCGCCAGGACGTCCGCCATGCGGGCGGAGTCGTAGACGTTCATCTGGCAGCCGTAGGTCTTGATGTGAAGCTTTTTCGACAAGGAATTCAAGCCTGTCCCGGAGCGCTGGCGGCGCCCCCGTCGGTCATTCCTCCGTTACCCGTTGCCTCGACGGTTCGTCCGGCCGCGGTCGCGGCGGCGCGGCCGCTCACGACTTCTTGGAATCGGTCGGCACCCCGTACAGTTCCAGCCGATGGCCGACTAGGCGGAAACCGTGCTCGGCCGCGATCTTTTCCTTCAGCGCCTCGATCTCGTCGTTCTGAAATTCGATGACCCGGCCGGTCTGGATGTCGATCAGGTGATCGTGGTGCGAATCGGTGATTTCCTCGTAACGCGACCGCCCGTCGCCGAAATCGTGCCGCTCCAGGATGTTGGCCTCCTCGAACAGGCGGACGGTGCGGTAGACCGTGGCGATGCTGATGCGCGGGTCCGCCTGCGTGGCCCGGCGGTAAACCTCCTCGACGTCCGGATGGTCGTCGGCGTCCGAGAGCACGCTGGCGATGACCCGGCGCTGGCCGGTCATCTTCATGCCTTTTTCGATGCACAGTTGTTCGATTCGCGATGGCGCTGCCATTTCCATTCACCTCGTCGAGGAATACCAGTTGCGAGACATTATTACATCGTGGAGCGAAGTGCCAGCCCGGACCGCCCGCAAACGGCCAAGACATCGTCACTTTCCGCTTGCCCGCCCTTTCCTGGCCTTGGTGCCCAGGCCGATCTCCTTGGCCAGGCTGCTGCGGTGCTTGGCATAGTTGGGCGCGACCATCGGATAGTCGGCCGGCAGGCCCCACTTCTCGCGATATTCCTCGGGCGTCATGTCGTAGGCGGTCTTGAGGTGCCGCTTAAGCATCTTCAGCTTCTTGCCGTTCTCCAGGCAGATGATGTAGTCCGGAAACACCGAGCGCTTGATCGGTACCGCCGGCTTGGCCGCTTCGGGCGTTTCCGGCGTTTCGCCGAGGCTGCTCAAGGTCTTGTAGACATCGCCGATCAGGGCGGAAAGGTCGCCGACCGGAAGTGTATTGTTGCCGACATGGGCAACAACAATTTCGGTGGTCAGCTCAAGCAGCTCGTTCAATGAAGGTTTTTCAGGCATTCCATCTTCTTCCGCTGGTGACGAATACACCGCGTATATAAATACTATTCACTCTCCGGGCAACACAATCGGACAGGAAATACAGCATTGACCCTCAAGAACGACGCCGTTGACTTTCGTCTCGACATTACCGACCAGGTCTGTCCGCTGACGTTCGTGCGCACCAAGCTTCAAATCGAGCGCATGGCGCCCGGCCAGATCCTTGCCGTCCGCCTCAAGGGGGCGGAGCCCTTGAAGAACGTCCCTCGCTCGGTAGGCGAACTGGGCCACACCGTGCTGTCGCTGGCCCCCGAGATGCCGGGCGGCGGCGAAAACGACGTCCACCTGCTGGTCCTGCGCAAGGAAAAGCGCGGCCGGGATTCCTAGGTCCCCGAAACTCAACTCCCAAAACTCACAGGTCGAGGCGCAGGACGAGGGCATCCTCGGCCGGGCCGCCCGGGCGGGCGTAATAGGCCGGCCGCCAGCCGGCCGGCCGGAAGCGGCGCGAGAGGTAAAGGTCCCGCGCCGCCCGGTTGTCGGCCGCCACCTCGAGAAAGATCCGCCCGATTCCGGCGGCGCCGAGGCGGGCCAACGCGGCGTCGAGCAGGCGGCCGCCGATCCCGCCCCGCCGCCACGGCGGGCGCACGCCGATCGACAGCACCTCGGCCTCGTCGGCCGCCGCCCGGCACATGATGAATCCGACCGGTACGCCCGTCGCCTCGGCGATGAGGGCAAGGGTGCCGGGGGTGCGCAGGAGGGCGGCGATCGATTCCTCGCTCCATCCGTCGCCGTCGAAACAGTCGGCGTGCAGCGCGGCCATCACGGCCGCGTGCGCCGGTCCGCCGTCGACGACGACAGGTTCGTTCCGCTCCGCCGGCGGCGCCGTCACGGCGCCGCCGCCCTGAGGCCGCGGCTGTTGGCCGACAGCGTGACGTCGGGCGCCCGCAGATAGAGCGGTTCGGGCGCCAAGGCGGGCCGTCCCGCTAGGTGGCGGGCGGCGGCGATGGCCGCGACCTGGGCGGCGTCGGGAATGCCCGCCCCGGCGCTTGGGCGAGCCTCGATGCCGGCGACGGCCAGCGCCTCGACGGCCCGCGCCGCCGCGTCGCCGACGACGACCACCGGACCCGCCGGCACCAAGCCGGGAAGGGCGGCTGGCAGCACCGCCTGCGGCTCGGAAAGCGGTAGGAAGGCGGCCGAGAAGACCTGGGCGTAGACGTCGGCGCGCTTGGCGTCGAGGACGACGAGAAGGGCGGCGCCGTGGCGCTCGGCCTCCGAGGCGTTCGCGGCAACCGCCTCCAGGGTGGTCACCCCGAGGCAGGGCAGACCGGCGGCCAGCGCCATGGCGCGCGCCGCCGCCAGGCCGATGCGCAGCCCGGTGAAGGCGCCAGGCCCGACGGTGGCGGCCACCCCGTCGAGGTCGGCGAACGCCAGACCGGCCTCGGCCAGGACGGCAACGACCATCGGCATGAGGGCCTCGGATTGGCCCCGCATCATGGGGCTGAATTGCCACGCGCGGATTGACCCGTCGTCCCAGATGGCGACGGAACAGGCGGCGGTGGCGGTATCGAGGGCTAGCAGCTTCATGGGTTTTTCTTCGTCGGTGGTTTGGCGCCCATCCTAAAGGATCCCCAGGCGCCGCGTCAGCAGGACGACCGCGGCCAAAAGGACGGTGCCGGCGACGCCGTACGGCCCGTTCACCACCCAGGCGATCCGCCAGGCCGGCAGCCCGCCGACCCGGCGCATGAAAAGCGTCGTTCCCGAGAACGGCGACACCGTGGTGCTGATGCCCCAGATGGTGACGAGGAGGGCGCAGAACACGGCCGGCGGCAGGCCGAGCAGGGCGGGCGGCAGGACCTGGCCGATCACCACCACGGGCACCAGCGGATGCAGGCCGATCAGGGCAAGCAGCAGGATCCCGAAGAGGACCACCACGATCAGCGCGTCCGGCGACAGAGCCGCCGCATCCAGCGTCCGACCGACGAGTTCGGGCGGCAGGGCCGCGGCAACGCCGGAGCCGAACAGATTCGCCGCCAGGAACAGCAGGATCTCGCCGCGCAGGCCGGGCAGACCGCCCGCCACGCGCCGCGCCAGGCCGCCCACCGCCTGCGCCGGCGAGGCCCGCCCCATTGCCAGGGCGGACGTCCAGACCGCGGCGTAGACCGGCGTAACCAACCCCAGCGCCACCGGAATGGGCATCGCCCATGCCTCGATCAGGCCGATGACGATGACGAACAGGCTGGCCGGAACGGCGACCATGCGCCACTCGAAGCGACGGGTGGGCCGCGCCGGCGCGGACGCAGCGACGGCCGGCTCGCACCGCCTGTAGAACAACCTGTCCATGGCCCAGCTCAGGACCGTCAGCATCAGCGCCGCCGCCAGGCCGAACGGCGCCACCTCCGACCACGCCAATCCCGGCACCACCGACAGGCCGACGCTCATCGCGACGAAAAAGGGCGTCCAGCACGCGGCGGCGGTGAAGCCCTGGGTCAGGGCGCGGGTGAAGCGATGACGCGTGTTTTCCGAACCGGCGTGCTGAAGCACCCCGGCCAGGAGCGATATGCCGGCCAGGTTGAGGACCGAACCCAGGGCGTGCGCCACCGAAATCAGGACCGGGAAACGGCGGCCGGCCGGCTGGCCGAGGGCAAATTCCTGGGCCGCGCGCAGACTGGGGCTGGCGCTGGCCGGCTCGCGCAGCCACGCGATGGCGGCGAACAGCAGAAAGAACGGCTGGGTGCGGTGGATGCCGCTGACGATGGTGTATCCCGGATCGCCGCCGAGCCACGCCGCCGCCAGCCCGCCGGCGGTCAGCACGCAGGCGGCGGCGATCTCGGCCCGCGGCGCGCGGCGCACCTCGAGAAGAACGAACAGCACAAGCAGGGCCACCGGCACGTAGCCGACGGCGGCGACGCCGAGAAAGTGGTCGACGATCGTCAGCACGAACACGAAGACGGCAACCCACGAAGAGAGCGATAGCGGGGTCATGGACGGTCCTGCATGGGCGGGCCCTTGCCTGCGGCGACGCGGGCAGGTCCCCGTGCGGCGTAGGGGTACGGGGCCTCCCGTCGTTCCCCTACTCCGATCCGCCGCGGTTCCGCAACCCACAAACGACCGCGAAGCCGCCTGGCGAGCTCCA
>JAVEYE010000003.1:0-36484 GCA_034003665.1 Rhodospirillales bacterium
GAGAACGGCGAGGTGCCCTTCCGCGTAGAGGGCTTTGTCGAGGGGACGGACGACCGTCTGGCCGGCCGGCGGTGCATCGGGAATTGAGGCCAGTTCCTCGCCCAGCGTACGGCCGGTGATGGTCAGGCAGTCGCCATCGATCAGGCCGTCGTTCAGCAGGATCTTCAGAACCAACGGGATGCCGCCGACACGGTGGAGGTCGGTAGCCATGTGGCGGCCGGACGGCTTGAGGTCGCAGATCACCGGCACCCGGCGGCGGACCCGCTCGAAATCGTCGAGCGTCCATTCCACCTCGGCGGCATGGGCGACGGCCAGATAGTGCAGGACGCCGTTGGTAGAGCCGCCGATCGCCATGATCAGGACGACAGCGTTCTCGATGGCGCGGCGGGTGATGATGTCGCGCGGCTTGATGCCGCGCTTGACCGCCTCGACCAAAACACGCGCCGACGCCGCCGCGCTTTCCGTCTTCTCGGCGTCGGGATTGGCCATGGTCGAGGAACCAAGCAGAGACAGGCCAAGCGCCTCGAACGAGGCGCTCATGGTGTTGGCAGTGTACATGCCGCCGCAGGACCCGGTGGTGGGGCAGGCATGGCGCTCGATCCCATCGAAGTCCTCCTCGCTCATCCGACCGCCCCGATAGGCGCCGACCGCCTCGAATGAGGAAACGATGGACAGGGCCTCACCCTTCCAGCGGCCCGGCTTGATGGTGCCGCCGTAAACGAAGATGCCGGGTACATTGGCCCGCGCGATGGCCATCACGCCGCCCGGCATGTTCTTGTCGCAGCCGCCGACCACCAGGATGCCGTCCATCCATTGGCCCTGCACGCAGGTTTCGATGCAGTCGGCGATCACTTCCCGCGAAATCAGGGAATACTTCATGCCTTCGGTGCCCATGGCCATGCCGTCGGAGATCGTCGGCGTGCCGAAGACTTGCGGATTGGCGCCGGCGGCCTGGATCGCGGCAACGGCGGCGTCGGTCAGCGGTTGAAGCCCGGCATTGCAGGGTGTGATCGTCGAATGGCCATTGGCGATGCCGATCATCGGCTTGTCGAAATCCGTCTTGTCGTACCCGAGCGCATAGTACATCGCCCGGTTGGGCGAGCGCTCAAGGCCCCCCGTGATATGTTTCGATCGCTCGTTGAACGGCACCGGCAAGGCTCCTTTCGCTGCTGCAACGCCACGGCCTTCGGGCCGCGCTCAGCCTGTCCTCCCACATATCGGTATCCGACCGCGAAACGGCACCCGCATTTTGCAGAACGTGCGGGAAAGGCCGACCGTCCATGATGGATGACGCCGCCGGCGGCGGCCTCGTCTGACGGTTGCGGCGAAAGAATGCCGGGTCAGCCCAGACCGAGCTTGCCCATGTCGAGAAACTTCTGGCGGCGCTTTGCCTTGATGGCGCCGCGTTCCATGCCGGCAAAGGACTCGAGGGCCGCTTCCAGCGCCTTGCCGACGCCTTCGATGGTTTCCTTCGATCCGCGATGGGCGCCGCCCAGCGGCTCGGGGATGATGTCGTCGATCACCTCGAGGCGTTTCAGGTCCTGCGCCGTCAGCTTCAAGGCATCGGCCGCCTCGCTGGCCTGCTCGCCGTTGCGCCAAAGGATGGAAGCGCACCCCTCGGGCGAGATCACCGAATAGATGGCGTGCTCCAGCATCAGCACGGTGTTGGCGGCGGCCAACGCAACAGCGCCGCCGGAACCGCCTTCGCCGATGATGACGCTGATCAGCGGCACATGCAGCGAAAGGCATGTTTCGATGCTTCGCGCAATCGCCTCGGCCTGGCCTCGCTCCTCGGCGTCGATACCGGGAAAGGCGCCAGGCGTATCAACAAGAGCAATGACCGGCAGGCCGAAGTGTTCGGCCATCTTCATCAGGCGTTGCGCCTTGCGGTAGCCCTCGGGACGCGCCATGCCGAAGTTGTGCTTCATGCGGCCTTCGGTTTCGCGACCCTTCTGGGTGCCGAGCAGCATGACGGAATGGCCTCGAAAACGGCCCAGGCCGCCAATGATGGCGGGATCTTCCGCAAATAGTCGGTCGCCGGCCAGCGGCGTGAAATCGTCGGCCAACGAATCGATGTAATCCAGCGCATTGGGCCGATCGGGATGTCGCGCAACCTGGGTTTTCTGCCAGGGCGTCAACTTGGCGTAGGTCTGCGACAGCAGCTTGTCGACCTTGCCCTGAAGCTTGCCCACCTCGTCGGCGATGTTGAGTTCACCGTTGCCGGTCAGGTGGCGCAATTCCTCGATCTTGCCTTCAAGTTCGGCAATGGGCTTTTCGAAATCCAGGTAGTTGTGCATGGCGTTTTCCTACCACGGCATCCCCGGAGGAACGAAGCCTATTCTGCCATCCGCCGCCGGCCCGGTCCCTAAAAAAACATCCGGCGGCACCCTCGGGCACCGCCGGACATTCGGTCGTAGAGATTTTACTTATGGCCGGAAATCTGCTCGGCCTTCTGCACCATGTTCTCGGCCTGCTTGATCGAGGCGATGTCGATCAGGCGACCGTCGAGCGACACCGCGCCCTTGCCTTCCTTGGCGGCCTGTTCCATGGCCTCCAGGATACGCTTGGCCTGCTTGACCTCCTTCTCCGACGGGCTGAACAGCTCGTTGGCGATGTCGATCTGGCTCGGATGGATCGCCCATTTGCCCTCGCAGCCGAGGACCGAGGCGCGGCTGGCCTGGGCCTTGTAGCCGTCGGGGTCGGAGAAGTCGCCGAACGGCCCGTCGATCGGACGCAGGCCGTTAGCGCGGGCGGCCACCACCATGCGGGCGATGGCATAGTGCCACATGTCACCCCAGTGGACTTCGCGCTTGCCGGCATCGTCGGCGTCGGTCAGCACGTGGTAGGCCGGGTTCGGGCCGCCGATGACGGTGGTGCGCGCCTTGGTCGACGCGGCATAGTCGGCGACGCCGAAGTGCAGCGACTCGTTGCGCTTGCTGGCTGCGGCGATCTCGTTGACGTTGGCCATGCCGAGCGCGGTCTCGATGATCAGTTCGAAGCCGAGGCGCTTCGAGATCTTCATCGCCATCTCGCACTGGCTGACCAGCATGTCGATGGCATAAACGTCGGCCGCCGTGCCAACCTTGGGGATCATGAACAGGTCAGCCTTGCCGGGAGCCTGCTCCATGATGTCGACGACATCGCGGTACATGAAGTGAGTGTCGAGACCGTTGATGCGGACGGAAACGGTCTTGCCGCTCCAATCCAGATCGTTCAAGGCCGCGATCACGTTCTTGCGGGCCTGCACCTTATCGTCCGGCGCCACCGCGTCCTCGAGGTCGAGGAACACTACGTCGGCCTTGCTCGATGCGGCCTTTTCGATGAATTTCGGGTTGGACCCGGGCACCGCGAACTCGGTACGGTTCAGACGCGGCGTGCACTGCTCGACAATTTTAAAGCTCATGATTTCTCCTCCCGGAAGAAACGTCAGGGAAAGTCAGGATCGAACGCTAGCAGATTGTGATGATTTCCGTCTTGCGGGCGCCCTCTACTCGCGTGAACGGCCCTTATACCGCCTACCACCGAGCGTCACTAGGCGTTTTTTCGCATGCTGGAACGCTCCTCCAAATTCACCCTCGGCAGGTCGACGCCAGGGGATGAGCTTGACGAACCAGCGCCTTCATCCGCTCATCGAGGACGTGCGTATAGATCTGGGTGGTCGCGATGTCGGCATGCCCCAACATCTGCTGGAGCGACCGAAGGTCGGCCCCGTGCGCCAGAAGATGGCTGGCAAAAGAATGCCGCAGCACGTGGGGCGAGACCCGGCCGGCATCGATCCCCGCATCAACGGCCAATTCCTTGAGGATCTGGGCGAAGCGGACACGCGTCAGGTATCCGCTGCGCGCGCGCGAGGGAAACAGCCAGCGCGAGGCGGCCGCGCGGCTCCGGCCTCGTTCCAAAAAGGCGCCGCGCACGGATTTGTACGCGGCAATCGCGGCCATTGCCGGGTCGCTTAAGGGCACCATTCGCTCCTTGCCCCCCTTGCCGCGAACCACCAGCATGCGTCCATCCCGCGATACCGCCGACAGCGGCAGCCCAACGAGTTCAGACACCCTCAAACCGGTCGCGTAAAGCACCTCGACGAGGGCGGCGCGGCGCAGCCCCTCTGGATCGTCGCAACGACGAGCGGCCTCAAGCAGTGCGCCGACCTCGGCCTCACTTAGATACTTCGGCAGCGCCCGTCCCAGCCGCGGGCCATCGATCGTCGCCGAGGGGTCGTCGGCACGCTCGCCATTTCCGTACAGGAAGCGGAAGAACTGTCGCAGCGCCGACAAACGGCGGGCGCTGGTGCGGGCTGACAGGCCAGCCGCGGCCAAGCCCGCCAGGTAGCGCCGCACGTCACCAGCATCGGCATCCTCGGGGAGGCGCCGCCGTCCGCGGAGAAAGCCCGCGAAATCCTGGAGATCCCGACGATAGGAGTCCAGCGTGTTGGGCGAGGCGCCGCGTTCCGCCACCATCATTTCAAGGAACGCTTCGACCCGCCGCGAACCGGATGTCTCGGATCGTTGAGCCGGTCGCCCGACCCGAGACGCCGCCTTCATAGTCCGGCGGCCAGGACGGCTTCGAGGGCCAAGGCCCGCGCTTCGGCCTCGAGGTTGACGGCGCGAAGCCGGTTCAGCACGGTATGCAGGGACATCGGGTCGCCCGCCACCGGCCCATCGTCGCCCAACATCAGGAGCGCCAGCAGGGCCGTTTCGCCGACCCGCCCCGCCGCAGACGCATCCCGCAGGCTAAACCACAGGGCCGCCTCGGGAAGCGGCGCCATCGGTCGTTGCGGCTCGTCCAGCAGGTCCACCCAAAGGCCGTCCGGCAGCGGCTCGTCGAAAGCATCGAACAGAGCAACCAGAAGACCGGCCTGGCTGCGCCCGGCTTCGGTCTTTTTCACAGCGGCCCACCACGTCGAAAGCTCTTTGGCTTCCCAGTCTGCGACCTCGACCGATCCGGCCAGACGAAATATTGGCCGAAGCGCTGTTACGGCAGAGGCGGATTCAGGATTGGCCAGCGCGCTGGCACGCAGAACGCCGAACCACGATTGAGCCATGTCGACCTGGCCGGCAAGGAGGAATGCGCGGATCGCCTCCGGCGCGAACCATATGAGATCGGCCGACGGCGCAATCCGCTCGAGGACGGGCATGAACGTGCGCGCCGCCGATGCGTAACGATCGCTCTTGCGCGCCAACTCAAAGGCCCGGCTGATCGCCTCGGCCTGGGCGATCGGAACCGTCTGGAGCAGCGCGGCTCGATACAGCAGGGCGCCGTTTGCCGACCCTCGTCCATCCTCGGTCTGAGACAGGAGATTGGCCAGCGCCTCGGGCGTGAAGTCGACAGCCATATAAAGTTCGCGCAGCGTTTCAACCGGCAGACCGCCCATCGCCTCGGCCCGCTCGGCCGCATCCAAACGCAACTCGAGCGGCCCGTTCTGGGTAGTCGCCATTACCCTGAGGACGGCCGGCCGGCTGTGCGCCGCGAGGTTGGGGGGAAGCTGCGCGTTCGCTGCCCTGGCCATCGCCAGCATCAGCGGAGTCGGCTCCCGCGTCGTATCCATGGCCTTGATCGCCCGCGCACCGTCGCGGCCCTTGCCGGCAGCCGCCATCAGCGCATCGGTCAAGGCAAAGAACGCCGGGTCTTCGGCCCCCGCCTCGCGCAGCAGGGACAGGCCGAGCATGGCCTGGGGATGCTGCCCAGCCAGAATCTGACAGAAGACCAGAGCCTTCTGCCAATAGTCGGTGTCCGTCTGGCTTGCGGTATCGCGAATGCGGCCGGCCACAACGGAACAGGCGTTCGCGTTGTCGCCCATCAGAAAACCCGCGTCGGCCTCGATCCGCGCCAATTTGGGGTCGGCTGTCCGCCGGGGAGCCGCCGCCAGAAGTTCATCGACCGCCTCGAAGGCGCCCATGCTCAGCAGGAGGTCGGCCCGGATCGCCAGCAAGCTCCCCTCCTTGCCACGCTCCCCCGCCGGCGGCACCGCAACCGACAGCAGAAGCCGCCGGGCCAAGTCATGCATCGCCACAGAGTTGGCCGCGACCGGAAGATGCGGCAGCAGGCGCTCGATCACCGTGCGGGGCGTGCCCCGCCACATCGTCTCGCCCAACCCACCCTCGGCGGTCGAGAGCGTTCCCGCGGAATCGGCGTCGATGGCCTGCAGCGGCTGAACCTGAACCCCGTCTGAGTGGGGTTCCTGGACGACTGCCTCGGCTGGACCAGGGCGTTCGGCGGCGGGAACCTCGCCCCGCGATAGCGGTGACAGCATGAGCGGACGGCCGCCATCGTTGCCAAGGATCGGCGCCTGCGCCAATGCAACCGACGACACCGCCGCAACCCCTGCGGCAGCCAGAACAAGCGCTAAAAAAATCCTGCTCATCGGATCAGCGGGGGAAGCGGTCGTTTGGGATGACTTTCTCGACCGCGGCCGTGGGCGCCGGAATGTCCCAGGTCGCCAGGAAGACGGCGCCGCCGACCATCACGACGAGGACCGCCAGGACGACCACCCGCGAGAAATGCTTCATTCCGCTACTCCCATTCTTTCGACCCCGCACGCGCGTAGGGCGCGGCGGTTTTCTGTATCGGCATCGACGACGCCACGCTATGACTTCGGCCCGGTTTGTGTTTATGCTAGGCATTAACTATGGCGAATCTTCGGCAGTTTATAGGGTCGCTCCCGCGCTTTCAACGACGGGGCATGGTGCGTGGTGGACTCATGGCGGACGGCCATCCTCGGCACACGGCGCTCAATCCAGGAGTCCTTCTCCCGCGATGACCTGCGCCCTCACCCTTCCCGACAACCGGCACATCGTCCTGATCGGCCTGATGGGCGCGGGAAAGACCAGTATCGGCCGGATTATCGCCAAGCGCCTGAAGACGACATTCACCGATGCCGACACCGAAATCGAGAAGGCGGCCGGCCTGACCATCGCCGAGATTTTCAGGATCCACGGAGAGAGGGCGTTCCGCGACGGCGAGCGACGCATCATAGCCCGTCTTCTTGAAGCCCCGGCCGGCGTCTTGGCCACGGGCGGTGGCGCCTTCATGGATGCCGCAACCCGTGCCGTCATCCGTGACCGCGGCATCTCGGTATGGCTCAGGGCCGACGTCGCCACCCTCTACCATCGGACGCGCCAGCGAACCGGCCGGCCGCTTCTCAACAACGACGACCCGATGGGCACGCTCGAGCGCCTTGCCCAGTTGCGCTACCCCATCTACGCACAGGCCGACGTCACCATCGACACCGGTGCCGAAAAGCCCGGCGAAACGGCGGATCACATTATCGAGGAACTGACAGCCATGGCCAAACGCCGGTCCGATCCCACGAAGGCAAACGCATGACGTACGCAAACGACAAGACCTCATCCGCAGCCTCAACCCTGCGGGTCAATCTTGGCTCCCGAGCTTATTCGATTGTCGTCGGCGACGGTCTCGTCACGGAAGCCGGCCGGCGGATGGTCGACATCATCAGCCAGCGACGCGTAGTGGTGGTTACCGATGCCACCGTTGCAGCGCTTTATCTGAAGGCGTTGGAAGGCTCCCTTGACGAAGCCGGCATCGAGCATTCCAGCATCGTCCTGCCCGCCGGCGAGGCGACCAAAAGCTTCGATCGCCTGCTTGAACTGACCGACCGTCTGCTCGACGACCGCATCGAACGCACCACCACGGTCGTCGCCCTGGGAGGTGGCGTGATCGGCGATCTGGCGGGGTTTGCCGCCAGCATCGTGCTGCGCGGCGTGGACGTCGTGCAGATCCCGACCACCTTGCTGGCCCAGGTCGACAGCTCCGTCGGCGGCAAGACCGGCATCAACACCCGACACGGCAAGAATCTGATCGGCACGTTCCATCAGCCCATCCTGGTTCTGGCCGACGTCGGCACGTTGGCAACCTTGCCGCCCCGCCAGCTGCTGGCCGGCTACGCCGAGACGGTAAAATACGGGCTGACCGAGGACGCCGCCTTTTTCGACTGGCTGGAAAGGCACGGCGACCTCTTCTGCCGGGGCGACAAGGCAATCCAGACCGAGGCGGTGATCCGCGCATGCGCCACCAAGGCCGCCGTCGTGGCCGAGGACGAGCGGGAAACCGGCCGCCGGGCCCTGCTCAATTTCGGCCACACCTTTGGCCACGCGCTGGAAGCCGAATGCGGCTACGGCGAGCGTCTTCTCCACGGCGAGGCCGTCGCCTTGGGCATGGTCATGGCAACCACCCTCTCGGTCCGTATGGGGCTCTGCCCCTCCGTCGACCTGGACCGCACCCGCCGGCATCTCGAAACACGGGGGCTGCGGGTACGGGTGGGCGACCTCGCCGACTCTTCGTGGACGGCGGAACGCCTTCTGTCTCACATGATGTCCGACAAAAAGGTGAGGAACAGGTTGCCGACCTTCGTCCTGACCCGGGGCATCGGCAAAGCCTTCACCACTCAGGACGTCGACCCCGACCTTCTGCGTAGCGTCGTCGATGCGGCGTTGAGCGAACGACCCTAACCCCTTGTTGGAACGCCGACCGAGCCAACAACCCCTTGGTTCGCCGGAGGAACGAGCCCCATGATCGAATACATCGCCGCGATCGCCGCCCTCATGGTCCTCTCCGCCTTTTTTTCGGGAGCGGAAACCGCCCTCACGGCCGTTTCACGGCCGTTGATCCATCAGATGGCCCAATCGGGCAGCCATCGGGCAGCCATCGTCAACCTGCTGCAGGACAACAAGCCCCGCATGATCAGCGCGCTGCTGCTGGGCAACAACCTCGTGAACATCCTGGCGTCGGCCCTGGCGACCCGCTTTCTGCTTGGCCTGTTCGGCGAGGCCGGCGTCGCCTATGCCACCCTCGTGATGACCTTCCTGATTTTGCTGTTCTCGGAGATCATTCCCAAGACCTTTGCCATCCGCAATGCCAGCGAGATGGCGTTGGCATTGGCGCCGGTCGTTCGCGTCATCGTCGCCGTCCTCAGCCCGGCTACCCGTCTTCTGCTGTGGATCGTGCGCGGCATCTTCAGGGCCTTCGGCAGCGACATCCAGGGTGGCGAAGCGATGGGCGCCAGCGACGAGGAATTGCGCGGCGCCATCGAATTGCACGCCGGCAGCGAGATGGCGATCCGCCACGAGCGGGCCATGCTGCGCAGCGTGCTCGACCTGACCGATGTGCAGGTGGGCGAGATCATGGTGCATCGCCGCAATCTGGTGACCATCGACGCCGACATGCCGCCCGCCGAGATCGTTTCGCAGGTGCTGGCCAGTTCGTTCACGCGTGTGCCGTTATGGCGGGAAACACCAGACAACATCGTCGGCATCCTGCACACCAAGGCGCTGTTTCGGGCGGTCGAGGCCGCAAACGGCGACTTGGCGAACCTCGACGTCGTCGCCCTGGCCGCCAAGCCTTGGTTTATCCCCGAGTACACGCCGCTGCTCGACCAACTGCTGGCGTTCCGCGAGCGCCGGGAGCACTTCGCCATGGTGGTGGACGAGTACGGCAGCCTGATGGGCATCGTCACGCTGGAAGACATTCTGGAAGAAATCGTCGGCGACATCTCCGACGAGCACGACGCGACGGTCAGCGGCGTACGCCCGCAGACCGACGGCAGCTACGTCGTCGACGGCGATGCGACCATCCGCGACCTCAACCGCGAGTTCGACTGGACGTTGCCCGACGAGGAGGCATCCACCATTGCCGGGCTGGTGCTCCATGAAACGCGGCGCATCCCCGATGTCGGCCAGACATTTTTATTCAACGGCTTCCGCTTCGAGATCCTGCGCCGGCAGCGTCACCAGATCACTTCGGTGCGCATTACGCCGCCCGGCCTGGACACCGAGGATGCCCTTCCCGATGCGCGGAAACCCAATCCGTAACCCTCGCCGGCTCCCGGCTCATCATTGAACTCGCCTGGCCGGCGTCCCACATGATTTCAATCGGCATTCGCAAGCCGCTGGGAGATTCCATCGAACCGAATGGGGACCACGACCATGCAGCGTAAGATTATTCCTGACATCGTCCAGGAACAGAGCATCTATGCCCTGCCGCCCGACGGCACGGCATTGGACGCCGCCAAGATGATGGCGGATCATGATGTCGGGGCGGTATTGGTGGTCGAGCGGGATGGGCGGCTGGCCGGCATTGTGACCGAACGCGATATCACCCGACGGATCGTTGCCGACGGCCTCGACGCCGGAAAGACCGCCGTCGCCGATATCATGACGCCCGGTCCGGACACCATTTCGCCCGACGATTTCGGGGTGGAAGCATTGGAAATCATGCGGGTTCGCCGCTATCGCCACCTGCCCGTCACCGTCGAAGGCAAGGCCGTCGCCATGGTGTCCGTGCGAGATCTCTACGAAGTGATGAAGGACGAGCTGGAAACGAACATCCGCGAAACCGAGGCGTTTGTCTTCGGCGACCGGTACGGAGCCTGACTCCAGCCGCCAAGCCTCCCCCTCGCCCGCCCCGTTTCAGCCCGCCGGAAGGGTGTCCCTGCCGGCAAAAAGTTCGCTCAGCTTGCTGGTCTTCAGGAGTTCGCGGTAATCAGCCATGAAGGTTTGGAAGTTTTCCGCCTCCTTGACCTTGCCGGCCACCGTCTGATAGTCGAGCAGGCCGATTTCACTGGGGCTCGCAATCAGCCCGAATGCATCGGCGTAAGGGGTTTTATCCATCAGCGGACCGAAATCGGTCCTGGCCCTGGCGAGCCCGCGCTCATTGCCGCTGAGCGTCAGGGCAACGGCCAGCTTGAGGACGGCAAGGCCCTGCCTGTCGTCAAGGGGCTGCTTGGGCGTTACACCCGCCGCTTTGACCAGCCGGCCGAGCACCTGAGCCGCATTGGGCCAATCCTGCTTGCTCCAGAAGATATCCGCGCGAATACGTTCGGCCTCGATTGCATCGTCCTTGTCAAGTAGTGACAAAGCCTCGTCCGTCCGCCCGACCTGGATGACCGCCCGGGCCCGCAGATAGCGGCGCCCCGTCGCCAGGTCGACGGGAAGACCGGGGCTTTCAGTCGCGTCAAGAACCGCCAGCGCCTTCTCCGGCTCGTTTGCCATGAGGCGAATGACCGCTAGGCGGCTACCCACCCGCGCCTTTTCCGGGCCCTGGAGGCGATATTCGATCTGCGATTCAAGCAGTTCGGCTCCCCGTTCCAGAAGATCCACCGAAACCAGGCGATCGGCCAACTTTCGGATCATGTCATCGCCCTTCGCGCCGGCCGGGGTCAATTCCTTGAACTCATCGTAGAGTGCGATGGCGGAAACCGGCGGCAGCGAATCTGCCCCCCCGTCGAGAAACAGTTTGGCGAAGGAATCGGTCATTTCCTGGGTAACCAGCGGCGAATCCCGATGATCGCGGAAATAGGTCGCGGCCTGGCGCAACGTCCGTAAACCGCTGCGATAGTCGCCCGCCGCCAAATGGAGCTGACCAAGCCGCCGCAGCAGCCCAAACTCGAAGTCGTCGCCACGCCACACGAACCGCAGCTTTTCGTAGGCGCTGATCGCCTCGGCCCTTGTCGCCTTCTCAAGTTTCAGCAGCAGTTCGGTGCGGGCCACCACGGCCTTGACGCCGCTTGGCAGGTGGGACCCGAGTTCCGCTTCTTCCCATTTCGCCAGCGCCCCGTCGAAGTCGCCTGCCAGTTCGGCGACGCGGCCCTGCACGAGGGCCATCTGCGCCTGTTGGCGCGGCGTGGGGTTCCCCGCCGCCAGCAACTCGAGGAAATGGGTCGCCTGACGGGCATCGCCGACCTCGACCGCGGTTTGCGCAACCATCACCCCTAACGGCACCTTGAGGGATTCGGGATACCCGCGAATGACGCTTCCCAGTTGACGCAGCACTCGGGACGCCTGAACGGCTTCGCCCTTTCGGGCCGCCGCCAAGGCCCGCCAGAAAGTCGCCTCATCGTTGTTGTTGAGGCTGGGATGGTACCAGTCGTCTTCGGCCTCCGTCAGCCGCGACATCAGGAAATTGGCAGCTCCCCGCGATGCCCGAAATCGTGGGTCCTCGGCGATCCCGGGGCGGCTGGCGACCATCGTATTGAGCACGCCCAGCGCCTCGGCCGCAAGCCCATGCGCGAGAAAGAAAGTGGCGAGATCGAGCCGCGCCTTTTCCTTCGCCAGTTCCCTGGTGGTGGCCGCCGCCCCAAGAAGTTGACGCTTCTCGGATTGGAACGCCTCGGGCGCAACATTCCGCCACCGTTCGAAATCGAAGATCCTGGTCACCGGACCGCTTGCCGCCAGCGCGCTGCCTGCGGCCATATCGCGGGAGACTGCGGTGATCTGCAGGCCGCTCCCGCTGGTCAGTTCCACCCCCTGACGCAAGGCTCGGACGCGCAGCGAGTCGATGGCGGGCCGAACGACCACACCTTGGACCGTCGGTAACAGTCGGAGTTCGGGATATTCGTAAGGAACGCCCAAACCGTATCCCAAGGGAATGACCGGCACCACCACCAGGGTGTCGCCGACCTCTGGATCGTCGACCGCCAGTGCCAGGCCAGGTTCGGGAACAGGCAGAAAAACCCTTGTGCCGGCCGAGGCGGTGGCCTGCGCCAAGGCCTCGATCGGTGTCTGCGGATGCAGGGGCTGTTTGACGAAGTCGATGAGCCACGCCAACCCGTCCCGGCGGACGCTCGGATTGACGCCGGCCGCGGTGTCGATGCGCAGGATGGTCGCCTGTTCCGCCGGCTTCTGCTCCATGCCGCGGATCGCGTTACCGCCGGCAGCCCGCAACGCCGCCACATCGACCTGCTGGGCGCGGTCGAAGATGACCCAAACGATCTCGGCTCGGCGGAACACGGCCGCCGCCACCGGCTCGTCCCAGTCGAAACGCAAGGTCACCGCCCCGCTCGGCGCCGCCGCGGACAGCGCCTTGGCGGATCCGCCGGGCGGCATGAGGACGCTACCCATCGGCGGCGGAGTGGGATCGTCAATGCCGATGGGCCCTTCGGATTGCGATGTCGCCGGCTCGGCCAGCGGCGCCAAGGCTGTGGGCGCGACGGGAATCAACGGCGTCGGCCGCCCGGCAACCGGCGGCGGCGTCAACGCGCGCCCAGCCTGATTGACGACCGCCCGTACGGTCGGCGGCGCCACGGCCGCCGGTGTCTCCCGCCGCTCGGCCGGTATGGTGGGCGGCTGAATGGTTTGCTTGCGGTCGCCTGTAGCGGCCGGCACCGCGGCCTGACGGGCCGGCTCCGGCGTTGCCCGGGTGGGCGCCGCGACATCGACCACCACCTTCGGGCCCGAGCGGAAGTGGCGTACCTTGGACGTTGCCGGCGTTCGCATGACGACCTTGAGCCGTCCGCCGTCCAGCGACGAGTCGACACCTTCGACGAACCGGGGTGGTCGCGACCTCAGCGACCCAAAGTCGGGGCTCGCCGATTGATCGAATGTTATGGTTGTGACTCCTCCGTCCTGCTCCAGCGTATAGGCGACGGAACGCGGCCAGTCAAAGACGACCCGGCTATAGCCGTCGTGCTCGCCCACACGAACGCCGAGCACTTGGCCGGCCGGCGGACTGGCGGGTGCCGGACGCGCCGCCGCGATCGAGGCCGGTGCCGGTGCCGACGGCGCCGGAGCGGGGGCCGCCTTTACGGGTGCCTGCGCACCGGCGGCCTCCATCAGATCCAACACCACCGCGCTGCCCAGATCGAAAGCGCGCACCGACACCTTGCCGACGGTTGTCAACTCCACCGATCGGCCGTCCGCCATAACGGCTCCCGATCGGACGTAGGCCCCCAGGACCCGGACGACGCCGCCCAGTTCGGCCTCGATCGGCCGGCCGAAACGGATGATGACCCGTTCCCCATTGGATTCGGCGGAATAGGGAACCGGCGTCGGCCAGTTGAAGACGATGCGTCCAAACCCCTCGTGGGGCGCCGCACGAACCGTCACCGGTTCGGCGCGCACGGTCGCCGCCACAGCCAGGGAAAGCACCATCCCCAGCCACAGCGCTGTCCACCGGTTGTGCCGTCCCCACATGCCTAGTCTCCGGCCATCGGGAAGATGACGATATCGACCCGCCGCGCCAGCGAGGAGCGTTGGTCGGCAGGCATGTCGGCCAATTGCGATAGGCGACTGTCGGCATAGCCGTAGGCGACGATATCCTCGCCGTAACCGGATCGCTTCAATGCGTTCGCAACGGTCGCGGCGCGCGCCAGGGAGAGTTCCCAGTTCGAGGCATAGGTTCCTTCTGGCGGCGTTGAATCCGTGTAGCCGTTGACGCCGATCTGGTTTCCCACGTTACGCAAAACCCCGCCAAGCACGAAAAGAGCCTGCCGCCCCCTTTCCGACAGCGCGGCCTCGCCGGGGTCGAACACCATGTCGCCGGACAGAACGACAATCAGGCGATCCTCCAAACCCAGAATGCGGCTGTGCGCCAAGATGTCGTCCCGACGCACCAGGTCATCGAGGACGGCGCCCAGGTAATCGAGGTTGACGGCGCGCTTCACGGCTAGCGCGGCAATGTTGTACTGGGCCGCCGGCAGCGGTTCCACCTTTTCGCGCGAAGGATTCAGGGATCGCGACAGCGCGTCGACCATTTCCTGCCAACGGTCGATCTGCACGCTCGACATGGAAAACAACAGAACGAAGAAGGTCAGCAGCAACGACACCAAGTCGGTGAAAATGACCATCCAGCCGCGATTCGGCGGCGGCGTCTCGGGGACCGCCTCGAAACCCGGAGCAAACCGCGTCATCGTGCCGCCTCCCGATGTCGGGACGTGCGCTCGAATTCAAGGCGGACCTCGTTGAGCGGGCGCACGAAGAAGCGCATGACGATCTCGCGCGGATCGCCCGGCCGCACCCCCACCGCAACCGAATTGGGCGGGGTGCCGCGCGCCGTCATCGCCCGGGCGAAGGCCCCGGCACGGGCGGTTTCAAGCGTCTCCGCGACGGGCAGCATGCCGTCGCGGGCGGGATGGGTGCCGATGAGGAATTCCATATCGTAGTGCAGGCCGGGAGTGACCACGCTGAGCGAAGCCACGATGCGATCAAGCAGCGGCACATGGGCCTCACGCAACTCCGCGGTTTCCGGAATGAACAGCGAATCGGAGGCCATGACCACCCGCATGAGGCGGCCCGCTTGCACCACTTCCACCTGGGCAATCCGGATGGGTGAGGCAAAAACGGCCGCAATCTGTTCCTGGAAGGCCTGGGCGGCCAGGAGGTCTCCCTCGTTCGAGGTGAAGGCGGTCAGATCCGTACTCGGCGCAAGCAGCGAGGCGAAGGTCGAGGTAAGGCTGTCCATCACCGCTTGGCTTTTGATCTTCTCCGGCGAGGAGATGGTGACGAGCACGATGAAAAAAGCCAGCACCAGGACGTAGAGCGAGAGGAACAACGCCGTCGTTTGGCCGGACGCACTGGCCGGTTCCGATCGTGGAAGGGTGTCAAATTCGTCCATCTCGGACCAATGCGCCATGCTTTTTCTTGAGGCCGCCGCGGCCGCTTCCGATCGCCGCGACGAGAAAGGCCCCGAGCCTCATCCGCCTGCCGTCACGGATTGCGGCAACTGCCGCCGCCGGGCCAGATCGACCGTGACGTCCCTGGCCTTGCCGGGATCCATGTTGGCCATGATCGGCGCCAAACTGCGTTCCTTCATACGCTCGGCCACCAGGAGAAGGGTGTCCATGTCGAGCTCCTCGAAGATCCGGGCGGCGTCCTTCGGCTTCATGTTCTCGTAGATCCGCACGAGACTGGCCACCTTGGCCGCCTGCTGCTCGCTGTAAGTCGAAATCAGCTTCTCGACAGTGGCCTGGAGAAGCTTCATCTCTTGAACCTTCTTGTCGATTCTCGATTCCGCCGCCTTCAGAAGGCCCTCGCGCATGGCGATCTCTCGCTCACGCGTCTCGATGGTCTCTCGGCGCACCGCCAACTGCTGAAGCAGCTCGATTTCGGACTGGGTCAGCAGGGTCGGATCGTCGACCTTCATGACGGCGGGCTCCGTCGACGCAGGGCCTTCCGTCGCCGGACCGGCCACGCCGGGCAGCGAAGCGGCGGCCGGCGCCTCGCCACTTTCCTTCGGCGCCGCAGCGGTTGGCGAAAGCGGGGTCGGCGCTTGGCCGCCCGGCTGCTGGGCCTCGGCGCTCGCCACCGAGAAGGCGCCGATCAGCATGCCGTCGAGCCCTTCCCAGATGTGGCCGATCTTGACGGTCAGCATGAGGGCGGCGGCAAAGATGGTGACGGAGAGGAACCGAAGGCGGGCGAAAAAGCGGATCATGGATGGTTCCTTTCCGTTAGCGGGCGGCGCGCAGGGCCTTGATCAACTCGCGTTCGGCATCCGACTTCACGTCGTCAGCCGGGACCGCGATCCTGCCTGCACCTTTGGCCGGATTGCGCGTCACGTCGACCGGTGTTTTCTCGCGCGCTTCACGCACCAGCGATTCCAGCCGATCAGCCGCGCTGCCGCCGCGTTCGGTCAGGAAGGCCAAATCGTCGCGGAGGCCTTGCGCCCGTTCGATTCGTTCCTTGAGCTCGTCGGCGGTGGCCTTCAGGCGGGTGATGCTTTCTTCGGCGCGCACCGTCGAATCGACAAACTTGGCGGCCAACTTCTCCAACGCCAGCTTGTCCTGGCGCATGGTGCGCAGCCGGCGATTCAGCATCACCGTATAGCTGATGGTCACCACCAGAAGACCGGCAACCAGTATTTCAAGAACCAGCGAAAAGCCCACGGCTACGAATTCTCCCTCGTCTTTTGCGGCATCCGATCATCGATGCGCACCGCGATATGGTCGCCCTTGCGGCCCATGCGGCCGAAATACATCGAAACGTCGCCGCATTTGAGTTGAACCTTGGAATCCGGCGAGGCGTTCAGCATGAGGCGGGATCCGACCCGCCAATGGAAGACTTCCCGAAGCCGCATGACCTGCTCGTCCAGCACCGCCTCCAGATCGACGTCCGTCATCCAGAGTTCTTCGGCCAAATGGGTTTCCCAGATCGAATCACGTCCGAACTTCTCGCCCATGAACATCTGCAGGAGCAGCTCACGAACGGGTTCCAGCGTCGCATAGGGAATCAGCAGTTCCATGCGGCCGCCCCGATCCTCCATGTCGATCCTGAGCTTGGCGACAATGGCGGCGTTCGACGGCCGCGAAATGGTCGCAAATCGCGGGTTGGTCTCCAAGCGGTCGAAGCGGAAGGTCACGGGGCTGAGAGGCTCGAAGGCGGCGCTGAGATCGGCCAGGGCCACATGAACCATGCGCTCGACCAGGCTGCGTTCGATGGTGGTATAGGGCCGCCCCTCGATGCGCATGGCGGCGGTCCCGCGCCGGCCGCCGAGCAACACGTCGACGATCGAATAGATCAGCGCCGAATCGACAGTGATCAGGCCATAGTTGTCCCACTCCTCGGCCTTGAACACGCTGAGCATGGCCGGCAGCGGGATGGAATTGAGGTAATCGCCGAACCGAATCGACGCGATGTTGTCGAGCGAGACCTCGACGTTGTCCGATGTGAAATTGCGCAAGCTGGTCGACATCATGCGCACCAGGCGGTCGAAGACCACCTCGAGCATAGGCAGCCGCTCGTAGGAGACGAGGGCGCTGTTGAGGATCGCCTGAATCCCGGAACGGTCGCCCTCCTGATCATGGCCCTCGTCGAAGCCAAGAAGGCTGTCGATCTCGTCCTGGTTCAAAACCCGGGTCGACTGTCCCCCCGCGGCAAGGTCGTCGGCCGCCACATCATCGTCATCGCCGCCGGCAACCATCGCCTCCCACTCGTCGGCAAGGGCATCCTGGTCGTCGCCGTCTGCGCCGTCAGCCGGTTGGCCGGTGTTGATGTCGTCCGCAGGCACGGTCATCGCTTCCGCTTCCTCTGATCGCCACGCCCCTTGACGTGGCGGTTAGTTGACAAGCATTTCCTTGAACAGGACGTCGTTGACCTGGATCGGCGCGACGGCGACCGTGACCCGGGCCAGCAGTTCCTCGCGCAATCTGTACATTCCCGCCGAGCCCTTGAGGTCCTCGATCCTGAGTTCACGCAGGAAGACGTTGAAGGCGTCCATGACGCGCGTCATCTGGGCCTCGACCTGCGGCACGTCCTGCCCGTTCGGCAATTCCAGGCTGACCCGAATCTTAAGAAAGGTCGACTTGGTCCGGCTGCCGGTATTCAGGTTGACCAGGATTTCGGGAAGATCGAGATAGACCACGCCCACCCCGCCGGCTCCTTCGCCCCCCTCCTCCGGAGTCGCCGGCTCGCCCGTAACCATGGCCACCACCGGGTCGAGAAGGCCGGTGAACCAAGCCCCGGCCACGCTGCCTATGAGCACCAGAACCACCGCGCCAATGATGATGAGCAGCATCTTCCTGCTGCCCCTCTTGCCCATCGAGCCGGCGCCTTCGCCCGCATCGTCGATTTCCTCTGCGTCGAGTTCTTCGAGGTCTTCGGCCATACCGCAATCCCGTCACAGGTGGGGGCGCACCTTCATTGCCCAAGTCGGCGGCCCGAGACGCACCTTAAGCGGGGTTGGTTAATAAGTCGTTGAAAGGAAGCGACACCACCGACAGCGGGCAATAACTGCCGGGCAACGACCGAAAGACCGCCCTAAATCGGCCGGGAAAGCAGGCATCCAGGAACGCCATATCTACTTGCAAAATAACAATTTTTCAGTTTGGCACGAGCCGTGCATGAAGGGGGGCGGGCATTTGGGCACTCTTGCTTTTGGGACTGCGGAAGATGGAAAGCACCTCGTTCGTCGCATTATCCCGTGTTGCGACCCTGCGACGCCAGTTGAGCGTTATCGCCAACAACGTCGCCAACATGAACACCACCGGCTACAAGAGCGAACACATGATGTTCATGGAGCATCCCGTTCGCAGCCGCGGGGGCGAACGCATCATGGGCGACAAGGTATCGTACGTCCGCGACATCTCTACGGTTCGCGATCTCTCGGAGGGATCCTTTCGGGAAACCGGCAACCCGCTGGACATGGCCATCCACGGCGAAGGCTACTTCGTCGTCCAGACGGAAAACGGCGAACGTTATACGCGCAACGGCCGGTTCCAACTGGACGATGCCGGCCAGTTGGTCACCCAGCAGGGCGACCCGGTGCTGTCCGACGGCGGACAGCCCTTCTTCTTCGCCCCCGGCGACAGAGACATCCAGGTGACTCGCGATGGCACCCTGTCAACGGCCAACGGCCCGCTGGGACGCCTCAGGATCGTCACCTTCGACAATCTCCATGAGTTGAAGGAAGTCTCGGGTGGCATGTTCACGTCTGAAACCGCCCCCGTCGACGCCGAACAGCGCGACGTCGTTCAAAACATGCTGGAGAGTTCCAACGTCGAGCCCATCATCGAGATGACCCGCCTGATCGACGTCAACCGCAGTTACAAGCAAATCCAGAAAATGATCGATGCCGAGGACGAGCGGATGAAAAAGATGGTCCGCGAACTCGCCAGCACAACGGCCTAGGACCCGAGGGCAGCGCAAGGCGCGCCCGACGGCCGGTATTCGGAAAGGACAGAAGCCATGAGAGCATTGGACATCGCAGCGACCGGAATGATGGCGCAGGAGCGCAACGTTTCGGTCATATCCAACAACCTGGCGAACATGAATACGACGGCCTACAAGCGCCGACGCACGGAGTTCCACGACCTTCTTTACCAGAACCTGCGCCGGGTCGGCTCCACCTCGTCGGATGCGGGCACCGTCGTCCCCGCCGGCGTGCAGATGGGACTCGGCGTCAAGCTGGCCGCGGTTTATCGCATTCATGAGCAGGGCAACCTGAACGCCACGGACAACACCTTCGACCTGGCCATCCAGGGCCCGGGGTTTTTCCAGGTGGAACTGCCGACCGGTGAAACCGCCTATACGCGCGACGGTTCGTTCCAGTTGAACGCCGACGGCGAGATCGTCACCCACGACGGCTATCCCCTGCAGCCCGGCATCACGGTACCCAACAACGCGATGGACGTCACCGTGAACGAGAGCGGCGAGGTGCTGGTGAAGCTGGACGGGCAGACGGCCTTGCAGAACGTCGGCCAGCTCCAGCTCGCCGTCTTCCAGAACGACGCCGGCCTCGAAGCGGTAGGCGACAACCTGTTGCTGGAGACCCCGGCCTCCGGCCGCCCATCCGTCGGCAACCCCGCAGCGATCAATTTTGGATCGGTGCTCCAGGGTTTCCTGGAAACATCCAACGTCAATGCGGTGGAGGAGATCACCGAGATGATCTCGGCCCAGCGCGCCTTTGAAATGAACGCCAAGGTGGTGACCACGGTCGACGATCTGCTCAACACCGTCAGCGGTCTGCGCTAGGGGGACGTGCCATGAGGCTGGGAACCATCCTATTCATCGCCGCCACCTGGGTCGGCATGTTGGCGGCGCCGGCCACGCTTGCCGGAACGACCGATCAGATCATTCTGCGACAGTCGGTTACGGTCGAGGACAATCTGATCAAGCTGGGCGATCTTTTCATCGGCGCCGGCGAGCACGCCGAGGTCGGCGTCGCCTATGCGCCGGCTCCCGGGAAGCGGTCCATTTTCGACAGCCAGTGGCTTTACCGGGTGGCCAACGCCTACGGCCTTGCCTGGCGGCCCATGAGCCTCCAGGACCAGGCGGTGGTTCAGCGGGCCAGCACGGTGATCGGCCGCGACGAAATCGAGAGCCGTATCCTCGACGAACTGGCCGACAACGGCATCGGCGCCGACGCCCAGGTCGAACTGACCAACCATGCTTTTCGCATCTATGTCGCGGAGGGCGTCAACACAATGATCGATGTCGAAGACATGACCTTCGACCCCCGCAGCCGCCGCTTCACCACGGTGGTGGCGGTCACCGCCGAGGGTACCGCTACCCAACGGTTTCGGTTGGCCGGCCGGGTCTACGACGTGCAAGACATTCCCGTGCCGACCCGGCGAATCATGCCCGGCGAGATCATCAAGGCGGGCGACCTCGACATCATCCCGGCGCGTGTCGGTCGGATGCGACGCGACACCATCGTGGCGGCAGACGACCTCATCGGCAAGTCACCGAAACGGGCGTTGACCCAGGGCCGGCCCGTCGCCATGAGCGAAGTCCAGGCCCCCGTCCTGGTGCCGAATCGCGCCTTGGTCACCATTCTCTACCAGCGTCCGCGAATGACACTGACCGCCAAGGGCCGCGCCATGCAGGACGGTGCCGACGGCGAGGTCATCCGGATCGCCAACGTCCAGAGCAACACGGTCATCGAAGCGGTCGTGGTCGGCCCCCATACGGTGGCCGTCAGCGCCGCCGACCGGATGCTGACCAATTAGGAGCCAGGTCATGACACGCCATCTTGTCACGCGAATCGCCCGGACCGTCGCCCTCGCGGCCGCCATCGCCGCCGTCGCCGGCTGCAACACGCTGACCAAGCTGTCCGAGGTCGGTGACGGTCCGAAACTGTCGCAGATCGACAATCCGACGGCGCGGCCCGGTTACAAGCCGGTCAGCCTGCCGCTGCCCGCCGCCCAGCCGGCCGACCACAACCCCAATTCCTTGTGGCGCCCTGGCGCGAAGGCCTTCTTCAAGGATACCCGCGCCAAGGACGTCGGCGACATCCTGACCGTCAAGCTCGACCTCCAGGACAGCGCGACCTGGGACAACAAGACCGAACGCGACCGCCAGGACAGCGAGGACGCCGACGTCACCAAGCTGCTCGGGATCGAGGGCCAATTCAGCAAGGTGTTGCCGGAAGCCGTCGACCCCTCGTCCATGCTGAGCTTCGGCAACACCCACTCGACCTCGGGCGACGGCACCATCGAGCGAAGCGAAACCCTTGAGGTCACCTTCGCCGCCATCGTTACCCAGATCCTGCCCAACGGACACCTCGTCATTCTGGGTCGCCAGGAAGTCCGGGTGAACGCCGAGCTGCGCGAACTGATGGTAACCGGCGTCATCCGCCCCGAAGACATCGATTCGGACAATTCGATCCCCCACCAGAAGATCGCCGAGATGCGGGTCGCCTACGGCGGCCGCGGCACGCTCAGCAACCTCCAGCAACCGCGTTGGGGCACTCAGATCTGGGATATCATCTTCCCCTTCTAAGACCGAGCGATCCCTGCCGCAAAGTGAAAGGCCGGTGCGATGCACCGGCCTTTCTCATTATTCTGGACCTGCCGGCCGCGGCCGATCAGTCGTCGCGGTGGGTCCGCTCCATGCGCTCGTGCCGCTCCTGGGCTTCCAGGCTGTAGGTGGCGATCGGCCGAGCCTCGAGGCGCGAGATGGAAATCGGCTCGCTGGTCTCTTCGCAGTAACCGTAGGTCCCGTTCTCGATCCGCTCCAAAGCCTCGTCGATCTTGCTGATCAGCTTGCGGGCGCGATCACGGGTACGCAACTCGAGCGACCGGTCGGTTTCGGCGGAAGCCCGATCCGCAATGTCGGGAGCCAGCAGACCGCCCTCTTGCAGATGCAGCAAGGTCTCGGTCGATGCATCCAGCAACTCGTTCCGCCAGCCGATCAGCTTGCGGCGGAAATATTCACGCATTCGCGGGTTCATGAAGGATTCGTCTTCGGAGGGTTTGTAGTCGGGAGGAAGTATCACGGTCATTTTTCCCGCACCCAAGTCTGCTCGAAATTGGGCCGGAATATAGGGGTCCCGGCAATCCCCTGCAAGAGCCGATCTCGCCGATAACGTGCGGCGGCAGCGGCTTGAAATAATTGTTAAATTTCGGAGAAATCCAGAAAGGACGCACAATGGCCGGGCAATCCGGCGAATCAGACGACGCGTGTCAGCTTGGCGATCTCGACCCTCGCCCTCAACTCGATCTCGTCGATGATTTCCTTAAGGCGCGGATCGTCGGTCTGTCCCCGCTGGGCCCGCAGCGCACGAGCCAGGTTTGCCAGCTTGTCCTTGGGGACAGCCCCCACCAGGATATCCCGGCGCAAAGATTCCAGGCGGTCGAGCAGGTCGTCCCCATACTGACGGGCCAAACCCCGCGAACGTTCCTCTGGAGCGTCCGGCACTTCCTGGACGGCCAGGATCGATTCGACAGTCCCCACGGCATGGGTGTCGACGGGAGCCGCCGGTGCCGGCGTTTCCGCCGAGCCCAATAGTTCGTGCGCGAACTCGCTTTCCCCCGTCATTGACGGCTTCCTCTTGCGCGCCGTCGACGGTGCCGCCTTGGTGGATCCGACATTCGAGATCTTCATCGGCGTAGCGGTCTCTCTGCAGTAGAGGTCCGTCACTATATACCGGCCCGAGTGTTAAGAAGGCGTAAAATCCAACAGCGTCACGATTCCGCCCAGCTTCGCCCCGACGGGCCGCCATCAAAAAGCGTTGGCATTGTATGATAATGCGTCTTATTTTCTGTTTGTACGTAGCGACGTTTCGGCGCCGGCAAGTGGTTGTCGAGCCACCTGAGGTCGACGGATCCGGAACGAAAACCGCCAACCGCCCCACCAGCCAGCCACCGAGTTTCTCCACGAGGCAGCCAGCAAATGGGAACGCAAACCATTGATGCTGCAAGGAGAGATACCGTGACCCAGCGAAAGAACCTCAAGACCGCCGGAAACTTTGTTTCCGCCGTCATTCTAGGCGCCATGGCCCTCACCTCACAGGCCGTGGCCACCGAGGAGGTCAACCTCTATTCGTTCCGCCAGCCGTTCCTTATCGAACCGATGCTGAAGGAATTCACCCGCCGGAACGGCATTGCCGTCAATGTGGTCTACGCGAAGCAGGGCGTCCTCGAACGGCTCCGGGCCGAAGGCCCGAACAGCCCGGCCGACGCCGTGCTGACCGTAGACATCGGCCGCCTGCACGACCTGGTCGAGGCGGAGATCCTGCAACCCGTCGCCTCTCCGGTGCTGGCCGCGAACATCCCAGCCCAGTATCGGCACCCGGACGGTCTGTGGTTCGGTCTAACCACCAGGGCACGCATCATCTTTGTCAGCAGGGATCGCGTCGGCGTCGACGAAGTGCGCTCCTACGCAGACTTGGCTGCCCCTCACATGAAGGGGCGGGTGTGCTCGCGCTCGGGCAAGAGCGATTACAACATCTCCCTGCTGGCCTCGATCATCGCGCATGAGGGCGAGCAAGCCGCCCGTGATTGGCTGCGCGGCGTGAAGTCCAACCTCGCCCGCAAGCCGCAGGGTAACGACCGGGCCCAGGCCAAGGCGATCATGGAAGGCGTCTGCGATGCGGCGCTGGCCAATACCTATTACATGGGCCACATGCTGAGCGGCGAGAACCCCGAACAGAAGGCGTGGGCCGAGGCCGTTCGCATCGTCTTCCCGAACCAGGACGACCGCGGAACCCACGTCAACATCAGCGGAGCCGCGCTGGTGCGGGGCGCCACGAACCGGGACAATGCCGTCAAGCTCATCGAATTCCTGAGCGACGACGACGCCCAGCGACTTTACGCGGAAGCCAACCTCGAATACCCGGTCAAGGCGGGCGCGCCGACCCATCCCCTGGTCGAATCATGGGGATCGTTTAAGGCGGATACCATCGAACTGGCCAAGGTCGCGAAGTACCGCCCGCTGGCGGCACGGATTGTCGACGAAGTGGCTTTCGATCTTTAAGCCTTTGACGCACAGGACCATCGCCGCCGCTCGGCCAGGGCGGCGGCGACCGTCCAACCTGCATCATGGATGTCGGTGCGGACGGCAAGAACAAGGAACAAAGCATTGGCATTGGCCCGCATCGACACCGCCGTCTTGGCCCGCCAGCCCTCTGCGCCGCGCATCGACGGATGGGCGGCAGGCGCCTTGCTGGTGGCCGGGCTGATCGCCACGCCGATCATCGCCGTCATCTTGCTGGCCGTCGCCCCGAGCGACGACATTTGGCATCATCTGGCCTCGACCGTTCTTCCGCACTACCTGGTCACCACCGCCCTGCTGGCAACAGGGGTCGGAGTCGGCACGACGATCATCGGCGTCGGCACTGCTTGGCTGGTCACCATGTGCCGCTTTCCTATGCGATCGATCTTCGAATGGGCGCTCTTGCTGCCGCTTGCCGTCCCCAGCTACGTCGTTGCCTACGTCTACACCGACATCCTGGAATACGCCGGCCCTTTGCAGGCAGCGCTGCGCGAAAATTTCGGGTGGGCATCACGGCAGGCGTATTGGTTCCCCGAGATCCGCTCGCTCGGCGGCGCCATCGCCATGATGACCCTGGTCCTCTATCCTTACGTCTACCTACTGGCCCGGGCCGCCTTCCTCGAACAATCGGTGTGCGTGCTCGAGGTAAGCCGCACGCTCGGGAAAGGCCCCTGGAAAAGCTTTTTTAGGGTCGCGTTGCCTTTGGCCCGGCCGGCCATCGTCATTGGGCTGACCCTGGTGATGATGGAAACGCTCAACGATTTCGGTACCGTCGACTTTTTCGCCGTGGCCACATTGACGACCGGCATCTACGACGTTTGGCTGAACATGAACAGCACGGCCGGCGCCGCTCAGTTGGCGGTGCTGACGCTGGGCATTGTCGTGCTGCTGATCATCGTCGAGCGGTGGGCCCGCAGGAGAAAACGCTTCCACCACACCACGTCACGCTACCGGGCTTTGGCCACGGCCCCCCTGTCTCCGTCACGGGCGGTGCTGGCCTTCCTCGCATGCCTGACGCCGGTATTGCTGGGCTTCGTCGTTCCGGCCACCCAACTCGTGCGCTTCGCGTTCAGCCACCGGCCCGCAATCGAAACGGATAGTTTCCTGGAGCTTGCCGCCAATAGCCTGGCCCTGGCGTCAATCACCGCCGGGCTGGCGGTGGGCGTCGGCCTTTTCCTCGCCTACGGGGTGCGGGTAAGCCGCAGCCCCTGGCTGGCGGCGGCGGCCCGCTTCGCCAGCATCGGATACGCCATCCCCGGCGCCGTTCTGGCGGTCGGCGTCGTCGTGCCGTTGGCAGCCTGGGACAATGCCGTCGATGCCGTGGCCAGGGCCCAGTTCGGCGTCTCCCCCGGACTGCTGCTGAGCGGAACCGTCTTCGCCATGGTTTTCGGCTATCTGGTCCGCTTCCTCGCCCTTTCCTACGGCACCATCGAAGCCGGCCTCGGCAAGGTCACGCCCAGCATGGACGGCGCCGCCCGCACGCTGGGCCATGCGCCGTTTTCGGTTCTGAGGCGGGTCCATCTGCCGCTCTTGCGGGGAAGCCTGCTGACTGCCGCCATCCTGGTCTTCGTCGATTGCATGAAGGAACTGCCGCTGACCCTCCTTCTGCGTCCGTTCAATTTCGAAACGCTGGCCACCAACGTTCACCAATTGGCCTCGGCGGAGCTGCTGGAACAATCGGCACGCGGCGCCCTGGCCATCGTCGCCGCCGGCATTTTGCCGGTCATCGCGCTCAGCCGGACCATCCGCCGCTCCCGCCCCGGCCAGGCGCCGATCGGAAACCGGTCATGAACGGCCTGAGCCTGGAAGGAATCATCCATGCCTTCGGCGAGCAACCGGTAATCGCCGGCATGTCGCTGGACGTGGCGCGCGGCGAACTCGCCTGCCTGCTCGGCCCCTCGGGCTGCGGCAAGACCACGCTGTTGCGCCTGGCGGCCGGCCTCGAACACCTGCAACGCGGCCGGATCATGATCGATGGTGAAGTGGTCGCAAATGCCGCCGACGGGCATCACGTCCCGCCGGAAAGGCGGCGCGTCGGGCTGATGTTCCAGGACTACGCCCTGTTCCCCCACCTGACGCTCGCCGAGAATGTCCGCTTTGGCCTGAAGGGAGCGTCTTTCCGCGGTTTTCGGGTGGAAGAGGCGCTGGCGCGGGTCGGTTTGGCGCCGTTCGCCCGGGCCTACCCTCATACGCTGTCCGGTGGTCAGCAGCAGCGTGCGGCATTGCTGCGCGTGCTGGCGCCTGGGCCCCGCGTGCTGCTGCTTGACGAACCGTTCTCCGACCTCGACGTCAACCGTCGAATCCAGGTTCGCGAGGCGACCCTCGACCTGCTCAAGGAAGCGGGCGCCGCCACCCTGATGGTCACCCACGACTCCGAGGAAGCGATGTTCATGGCGGATCGCATCCTGGTCATGAACGCCGGCCGCATGGTCCAATCGGGATCCCCGTTCGACATCTACTTCCATCCGGCCGACGCTTTCGTCGCCGAACTGTTCGGCCCGGTGAACCGCCTTCCAGGACTCGTGCGCGACCGAGTCGTCGACACTCCGATCGGCCGTTTCGACGCTCCCGGCTTGACCGACGCCAGTCGGGTCGAGATTCTGATCCGGCTCGAAGGCTTGGCGGTCATGGCCGATGACGGAACGGACAACCGGCCGTCGTTTCCGGCCCGTGTCGCGTCGTCGCGCCTGCTCGGCAGGTCAAGCCATCTCAGCTTGCGAATATCGGACGGAAATGCCGGCTACATCGCACTGCAATGCCGCGCACCGGGCGTTCTTCTGCCCAATCCAGGCGATGTTGTTCAGATCTGCGTCGACCGCAGCCAGGTTTTCGTCTTCCCGGCATAGAAAAGACGCGAGCACGGCAAAAGTTGCAGGCATCCGACCCGCCCTTGCCAGCCCCACGGCCGGATTCATCTCATTTCGTCAATTTTTTCTTTTATATATCAAATGGTTATGAAATATCGCCGAATGGCACTCTTCTTGCTTCAAGAAGCCGAGGATTCATGGGATCGACCGCGGACGGAGCCGCGGCACCAAGTGGAGTCACGGTATGGTCTACGGAATTTTCTCGCCCAGCGTCCTTGGGATGATGAGCCAGAGCCAGGCGCTCAACACCATCGGCACCAACATCGCCAACGTCAGCACCGGGGGCTACAAGGGGTACGACACTCGCTTTTCGACGCTGGTCGGCCGATCAATGTACCACGAATCCGATCTTTCGGGGGTCCGTCCCTGGGCCTACCAGCGAATCGACCAACAGGGCCTGCTGCAGGCGAGCGCCAGCATGATGGACCTCGGCATCAACGGCCGCGGCTTTTTCGTGCTGTCGGACACCTTCGACGGCGGCGGTCACACCTTTTATGGTCGTGACGGGTCCTTCCAGATGCACACCGTCAACGACGTGTCGGTCACTGCGGACGACGGCAGCACGATCACCGTCCGGGACGGCTATCTTGCCGACAAGAACGGCTACTTCGTGATGGGTTGGGAAGCCGACGCCAATGGCGCGTTCCCCACCACGGGCGGCAATTTGCAGCCGTTGCGCATCGATTCCTATGCCTTCGCCGACAACTTCGTGCCGACAAGCACCGGCGTCCTGGGCGTCAACCTGCCGGCCGCCGCCGCAACCGGCAGCCGAGAAAGCTATACCGTGAGTATGGTCGATTCAGCCGGGACCCAGCAGGCCGTGACCCTGGCCTTCCGAAAATCGCACCTCGCCAACCAGTGGCTGATGACGCCGGAAACCAACGGCATCGCCACCGCGCAGGTCGATACCGTCACGCTGTCGGGCACGCCGGAGGCCGGTGACGTCTACTCCGTGACCATCAACGGCTCGATCGTCAGCCACACGGCCGCCCAGACCGGCACCGTAACCCTGGCGGGAACGGTCGAAGCCGGCGACGCCTATTCCATTACCGTCAACGGCACGCCGTTCAGCTACGCCGCGGCGGGCGGCGAGACGCTGGCCGACATTCGCGACATCCTGCTGGCCCAGATCGACGCCACCTTCGGTCCCACCATCTCGGCGACGGCCGACGGCGCCAACGGCATCGCCCTCACCAGCAACACGGCCTTCACGCTGGCGGCATCGGGTGTGAATGGCGGCGGCACTTTCGACAACACCGCCGTCGCGACCACCGTCACCGATACGCTGAGCGATATCCGCGATGCCCTGATCGCCGAAATCACCGGCACCCCGGAAACCGACGCCACGGTCGCGGTCGCCGCCGCCGGCGCCGACGGGATCATGGTCACGGCCAAGGCGGCCGGCACCCCGTTCTCGCTGTCGGGAACAACCGTGGATGGCGGCGGCACCGCGGACAACGCCATTGCGACCACTACCACCGCCACCGTGCTCAGCTTCGACAGCAAGGGGGGAATCAGCACGCCGAGCAGCGTTGCCCTTGCCCTTTCGTTCGACGGGGGCGCAACGGGGGCGGTCACCCTGGACGTCGCCGGCATGACGCAGTACGCGGGCGGCTTCATGCCCGTCAACTACAGCCGCAACGGATTTGCCGCCTGCAACATGGAAGGATTCAGCTTTGATGAAAACGGCCTCATCAGCGGCACCTTCGAGGACGGCACCACGCGCGTCCTCTACAAGGTCCCGCTGGCCGTCTTCACCAATCCCAACGGTCTGGAGGAGAGGAACGGCAACGTCTTCGCGCCGACCTTCGAATCGGGTCCGCCCGAGGTTGTCGCGGCCGGCATCGGCGGCGCCGGAGACTTCATGCCGAACTCCCGAGAGTTGTCGAACGTCGACATCGCCGAAGAATTCGCGGTGATGATCCTGACCCAGAACGCCTACAACTCCTCTGCACAGGTGTTCAAGACGATCGACGAAATGATCACCGTCGCCCGCGATCTCAAACGCTAGGGCGGCACAGGCGGATCGCACCCGGCAATAATTTCCGCACGCCCTCGTTACCCCTCGCTTTGGCTCGGCAGGAGTGGGTGTCGGCCGCCCCGGCCGCTGGTGCACGTTGATCTTTTTCTTTTGTTTTCAAATGATTAGGAAAACTCTGCGGGTGGCATGGATTTCGCATCGATCTGAACGGTCGGCAGTGCCGGCCGGCTTGGGACACTTGGGACATTCGGTTTGAGGCGGAACACGGCAATGAACATCGCACACCTCCTGACGCTCTCTCCTGCCGGCTTGCGCATGGGCATGCGGACCGTGGTCGCAGCCGCCATCCTGGTGGTGCTGACTGCGGCCGCCACCACCGCCCACGGCGCATCGCGCATCAAGGACATCGTCACCTTCGAGGGCGTCCGCCAGAACATGCTGGTCGGGTACGGCCTGGTGGTCGGTCTCGACGGCACGGGCGACAGCCTGAGGGACGGCCATTTCACCAAGCAGAGCCTGCTCGCCATGCTCAACCGACTGGGCGTCAAGCCGACCGAAGCGGGACTGAGTTCGAAGAACGTCGCCGCGGTGCTGGTGACTGCCAACCTGCCCGCGTTCGCCCGCCAGGGAACGCAGATCGACATTACCGTCAGTTCTCTCGGCGATGCCGAAAGCCTCGTCGGCGGCACCCTCTTGGTCACTCCACTGCTCGGCGCCGACGGCGAGGTCTATGCCGTGGCGCAAGGCCAAGTCGCGGTCGGCGGTTTCAAGGCGGCCGGCGACGCGCAATCGGTGACGCAGGGCGTGCCGACCAGCGGGCGCATCGCCGGCGGCGGCATCGTTGAGCGCGAGGTCGGTTTCGAATTGGCTGCCATGGAAACCATCGAACTTAACCTGCGCAATCCCGACTTCACCACCGCCAGGCGTGTCGCCGACGCGGTCAACGCCTTCCTCGGCACCGAATCGGCGGGCGCCACGGACCCCAGCACCGTCAAGGTGCGCGTGCCCCAGCATTATGGCTCGCGGGTCGTCGACCTGTTGACCGACATCGAACAGTTGCGCGTCGAACCCGACCAGCTGGCGCGCGTCGTCATCGACGAGCGTTCCGGCGTCATCGTCATGGGAGAGAACGTGCGCATCAGCACGGTCGCCATCGCCCAGGGCAACCTGACCATCCGCATCACCGAAACGCCGCAGGTTTCGCAGCCCGGCCCATTCGCCGACGTCGGCGATACCGTGACCGTGCCGCGCACCGAGATCGAGGTCGACCAGGGCGAAGATCGCCGGCTGGCCGTCCTGTCGCCCGGCGTCAGCCTTCAGGAGTTGGTCAACGGCCTGAACGCGCTGGGCATCGGTCCGCGCGACATGATCACCATCCTGCAGGCGATCAAGGCGGCCGGCGCGCTGCAGGCCCAGATCGAGGTCATGTGATGAGCGACACCATCCTTGCCCTGCAGACGGAAAACGCCCTTGCTGCCGGCCGCCAGGCTCCGACGATCGGGCGCGGCATGAACCTGACCAAGGCCCGCGAAGCCGCCCAGGATTTCGAGGCGTTCTTCCTGAGCCAGATGTTGCAGCCGATGTTCGCCGATCTCGATGCCGAGGAGCCTTTCGGCGGCGGCGAGGCGGAATCCATGTGGCGGTCGTTGCAGGTCGACGAATACGGCAAGGCGTTCGCCCGCAAGGGGGGCGTCGGCATCGCCGATATGGTGGTGCGCGAAATGATCAAGATGCAGGAAGGAAACTGACGATGGATGCGTCGAAGCGAATCAGCGATCTCATTGTCATCAGCCGGCGGCTCGCCGAGTTCCTGACCATCGAAAATCGCGCCCTGGCCGCCGGACGGTTCGATGAAGCCCGCGCACTGGTCGACCAGAAGGACGAACTCAGCCGCGCTTACGAAAGCCGGATCAAGGGTCTGGCAGACCATGCCGACGCCAAGGCCATCGGCACCGTGGAGCCCGTCCTGCGCGAACAACTCCGCACCCTGGGCACGCTGGTCCAGGATCTCAGCCAGGAGAACGCCCGACTTCTAAAGATGGCCATGGAGGTCAACCGACGCGTGCTGAACGAAGTCGCCGCCGCCATCAAGGCCGGGCAACAGCAGGCCGGCACCTATTCGCGAACCGGCGAGATGGCGGCGGGCGCATTCCGGGCGGCGCCGTCCAGCATTCCGATCTCGCTCGACAAGTCGCTGTAACCGGATTCCGCGGGAGCCCCCATGTCAGGCACCATCACCCTCGCGCTGCGTACCGCCCAAAGCGGCCTGCTGGTCAATCAGCAAGCCCTTGACGCGATTTCGAACAACATCGCCAACGTCAATTCGCCCGGCTACTCGCGCAAGATCGTCAACATCGAACAGCGGGTGGTCGCGGGCGCCGGGGCCGGCGTCCAGCTTTCCGAACTGACGCGGGTCATCGACGAGGGGCTGCTCAAGAGCCTTCGTCTTGAAACCAGCACATACCAGCGCCTCAGGGTTCAGCAATCCTATCATGACCGCATCCAGGAAACCTTCGGTTCGCCCAGCGACAACACCTCCATCAGCCATGTTCTGAACAACTTCGCCACCGCCATTGAATCCCTCGCCGTTTCGCCGGACAAGACACTGGAACTCAGCGAGTTCGTCCGTCAGGGCCAGGAAGTCGCGCTGAAGCTCCAGACCATGACGCAAACGATCCAGGAACTGCGGGTCCAGGCCGACGCCGACATCGCCGGCGACATCACCCAGGTCAACAACCTGACCGCCAAGATCGCCGACCTCAACGACAAGATCATCCGCAACAAGACGGTGACGAACGACGTCAGCGATCTGCGCGACCAGCGCGACCAGGCCCTGAGCGACTTGGCCGGCCTCGTCGACATCCGCTACTTCTATCGCGGCGATGGCGACGTCGTGGTGTTCTCCTCGGCCGGCCGCACCCTGGTCGACAACGTCGCGTTCGAATTGACCCACACTGCGGCGAGCTCGATCACACCGACCACCACGCATGCCGAAGGCGACATCGGCGGCATCTACATCGGCGCGAAACTACCTGGCAACGACATCACGGATGAACTGGCCGGCGGCACGCTGGGCGGCCTTATCGAACTGCGCGACAAGACCCTCACCGACATGCAGAGCCAACTCGACGAACTGGCCACGATGCTGCGCGACACCGTCAACCAGATTCACAACCAGGGCGTCGCCTTCCCCGGCCTGCAGTCGATGACCGGCACCCGCGAGTTCCTGGTCACCACCGACGCTGCCAACACGGCCAGCCAGACCATCAAGCTCGATCCCACCGGCGGTTCCGACGACGTCGCCATCGTCCTGTTCGACGGCGACGGCGACCAGTCGGCGGCGACCACGCTCAACACCATTATGACCGGGGCCGGCTTTTCCAGTCGCGGCGCCGCCAACGACTGGACTATTACCGACGTCGGCGACACGCTCGAAACGTGGCTCCAGGCCCACGGTGCCGGCAGCGCCGCGGTCGGCATGGATGGCAGCGGACACCTGTCCATCGAGCTCAATTCGACCGGCCTCAACCTCGCCTTCCGTGACCAGACGGCGACCGCCGCCAACGGCAGCACCCACGAAGACGCCGAGATCGGCTTCGACGCCGACGGTGACGGCACCGTCGACGAGACAGTACGGGGCTTCTCCAACTTCTTTGGCCTCAATGATTTCTTCGTCGACAATACCGGGCGGAATATCCACGAATCCGACGTCATCGCCGCCGGCTTCAAGTCGTCCGCAACCACACTGCGTTTCGTCGATGGCACCTCGACATTGCCGCTGGACCCTCCGCCGCTTCCCAATGGAGCCGGCGACGTGACCGTGGCCATCCCGGCCGGAGCGACGCTGGCCGAAATTGCCGCCGCCATCAACGCCGGCGTGCCCAACATAACGGCCTCGGTGGTGCCGGACGGTTCGGGATACCGCCTGCGGATCGCCCACGACAGCGGCCTTGACTTCGAGATGACTGAGGTCGGCGCCGGTACGCTGCTCTCGACGCTGGACATGCACAATGCCGACGTTCGGGTGGCCGGACAATTGGCGGTACGAAACGACATCTTGAACTCACCGTCCCTGGTCAGCCGCGGCACCGTGCAATGGGACATCAACCTAGGCAGCGCGGGCCAGTACTACACCAGCGTTGGCGACGACACCGCCATCCAGGCTCTGGCCGCCCGCATCAATGCCGTCAACTCGTTCGATGCGGCCGGTGGGCTTGGCGCGTTGAATGTCAACTTCGCCCAGTACGGAGCATCAATTCTGGGACGCAGCGCCAGCCTGGCCGACAACAACGACACCGATGCGAAATCGCAAAAGGCGTTGACCGAGGCCTTGCAGAACAAATCCGACAACATCCGAGGCGTCAACCTCGACGAGGAGATGGCCGATCTCATCCGGTTCGAGCAGGCCTATTCGGCCGCGGCGCGCCTGATCAATGTGATCCAGAACATGTTCGACGCTCTCGACCAAGCCGTCGGATAAGGAGTGAACGATGAGCCGCATCGCCAACCTGGCGTCGACCAACGCGCTGGTCAGCCGCCTCATGCAGACCCAGTCGAAGGTCAACGATCTGCAGATCCAGGCGACAACCGAGAAGGTCTCCCAGACCTACCAAGGCATCGCCCGAGATTCGCAGCGCCTGGTCAACATCGAAAACAGCCGCAACATGCTGTCCAATTTCGTGGCCACCAACGAAGCCGCGGACCTCCGCCTTAAGACAATGGAATCGGTGGTCACCGGCATCCGCAAGACGATCATCGACTTCCGCGAGTCCCTGTTCGAATTCGAAACGAGCACGGCAGGCGAAGAGCAGCGAACCAAGGACATTCAGGACGCCGCCTTTCGGGCGCTGACCGACATGAATGTCTATCTCAACACCGACGTCGACGGGCGTTTCATGTTCGCGGGCGGCCGGGTGACCACGCAGCCGGTCGACCTTGGGCTGTCGACCATCGGTGCCTTCCAGGCCCGTTACGACGGCGAATCCACCGTCTATCCGCCGACCCGGGACGCCCACGTCGAAACCAACGTCGCGCTGACCGCCACCGACACCGGCGGTCTGGATTTCGATTTCGCCACCGGCACCATAACTGCAAACAACGCCGGGTCCTTGGCCGGCATTCCCGAGGGCTCCCTTATCACCATCTCAAACAGCGGCTCCAACGATGGCACCTATACGGTGGTCTCCAACGACAACGACACCATCACCATCGCAGGCAATTTGACCATCCCCCCCAGTACGATCGCGGTTACCGGGTCGGTCGTCGACGAGCTCGACGCCCCTGCAACCATCTCTGTCTCCAGCTATTACAAAGGCGATACCGTCAGCCAGACCCAGCGCGTCGACCAGAGCCGCGAATTCACGCTCGACCTCAACGCGATCGATCCCACCTTCGAAAAAGCCATCCGGGCCATGGGCCTCATAGCTCAGGGCGCCTACGGCACCAGCGGTGGACTGGAAAACCATCCGGAGCGTTTCGATCAGGCGATCTACCTGATCACGTCATCCCTCGAAATCACCGCTGCCGGCACGCCTCCCTTTGGCCCCGAATCCAGAAACAACATCTCCCAGGTCCAGCAGAATATGGGCTATCAGCGGATCCTCATCGATCAGACCAACAAACAGCACGAAACTCTCATCGGTTTTTTTGACCAGAACGTCATCGAAACCGAGAACGTCAACACCACCGAGATCGTCGCCCGGCTTCTCGACGAAACGCGCGCCCTGGAACTCGCCTATCAGGCCATCGCCCGGATCCAGCAGCTAAGCCTCGGCAAGTTCCTCGGTTGAACGTGGAAAATCAATTTGAAATCAGGAACTTAACCATCTATGATCACCTTAACGCAGAAGGTTTCCGAGCGGGATGCTGGGGCATGTCCCGGAAGCGGATTGATGGATTGTCCGGAAAATTCGGGGAGGGCGCATATGGCGAATGAACGGACGGCGTGGAGTTTTGAAACTTTGTCGTCCAATGAAGAAGGCGCCTTCGGGCTGTCGAAAGCGGCGGTCATGCTTGATCAGGCGCGCGATGACCAAGGCCGGCTCGCCGCCGCCCTCGACAACAACATGGAAATCTGGGTGGCGATTCGTACCCTGGTTGCCCGGCAGGACAACCTGTTGCCCGACGAAACCAAACAGAACCTGATGAAGCTCAGCCAGTTCGTCACCCAAACGACCATGGCCCAGGGCGTGGAGATGCCGCCCGAGGTCATCGACACCTTCATCAACATCAACCTGCAAATCTCCGAGGGATTGCTTGAGGCGAGGACGGGCGCCTGAGGCGCCGGCGTTGGGAAGCGGCAACACGACGCCGTGACCCGAGCGAAAGGCGGAGGGCGGGGAGACGATGTCGCGGCCGTTTCTTGTCACAAACCGCTTCTTTTGCGGCGCCAATTCTCTCCCCGTGATGACCATGGATCGGAATGACCGGCACGACGAAGGATAGCCGAATCGATTCTCCACAATGGCCCGTGGCCAACGGCACCTCCGGCTGTGTCATCCTGGGGGCCGGTGGCCATGCCCGGGTGGTGCTTGACGCGCTGCTTGCCCGGTCCGATTGGTCGCGCTTTGCCTTCGTCGATCGTGACGCCACGCTTTACGGACGGCGGATATCGGGGGTCCCCGTGGTGGGGGATGACGATGCCCTTGCCAATGCCCGCGACAACGGCTTTACCCATTTCATCGTCGGACTCGGCGGTGTCGGCGACAATACGATGCGCCGGACGCTCTTTGAGAAGGGCTTGGCCGCAGGCCTTGCGCCAATAAGCGCCGTTCATCCGGCCGCCCGCCTCGCGGTATCGAGCAGGATCGGCGGGGGCACGGCGGTGATGGCCGGCGTCGTCGTCAACCCCGATGCTACGGTGGGAACAAACGTCGTGCTCAACACCGGCTGCATCGTCGAACATGACAGTCGGATCGGCGACCACGCCCAGATAGCGCCGGGCGCCATCGTCCTGGGGAGCGTAACCGTCGGTCGCCTGGCCTACATAGGGGCCGGCGCCGTGCTGCTTCAGGGCGTGACGATCGGCGAAGGCGCCGTCGTCGGCGCCGGAGCGGTGGTCCTCGGCGACGTGCCGGATGGCGCCCGCTCGATCGGCGTCCCCGCTGTCTGCACGCCGCGTCAACGCTAAGCACCGACGATGATTGACAGGTCCGGCGCGTTGTCGGAGGGTGCTTGCCGTGGGAGGAACCTCGTGACCGAAG
>JAVEYE010000004.1:0-36393 GCA_034003665.1 Rhodospirillales bacterium
CGCGGCGCAGCCTGTCCCAGTACTCCAGCCGCTTGGCGACTTCGCGTTCGAACCCGCGATCCAGCGGCCGATAGAACCGCTGGCGCGCCATGCCGTCCGGGAAGTAGTTCTGGCCCGAGAAACCGTCCTCCGTGTCGTGGTCGTAGACGTAGCCCTCGCTGTAGCCCAGGTCCTTCATCATACGCGTCGGCGCGTTGAGAATGTGCATGGGAGGCATCAGCGATCCCGTTTCGCGGGCCGCGCGGCCAGCGGCGCCTTGGGCCTTGTAGGCGGCGTTCGACTTGGGCGCCGTGCCCAGGTAGATGACCAACTGGACCAACGCCAGGTCGCCTTCCGGCGAGCCCAGACGCTCGTAGGCCTCCCAAGCCGCCACGGCCTGGGGCAACGCGTTGGGATCGGCCATGCCGATGTCCTCCACCGCGAAACGGGTGAGCCGGCGGGCGATATAGCGCGGGTCCTCGCCGCCGGCGATCATGCGGGCGAACCAGTAGAGCGCCGCGTCGGTGTCCGAACCGCGAAGACTCTTGTGGAGCGCGCTGATCAGGTTGTAGTGACCGTCCTGGTGCTTGTCGTAGAGAGGCACCCGGCGTTGCACGATGGCCGCCATGCCGTGGGTATCGAGAACCGGTTCGGCCGGCAGATTGAACAGGGCTTCCGCCATGTTGAGGAGGTAGCGGCCGTCACCGTCGGCCATCCGCCGCAGATCCGCCCTGGCATCGGCGTTCAGCGGAAGCCGGCGGTTCTCCGCACTTTCGGCCCGCTTCAGCAGTTCTTCCATCGCCGCGTCGTCCAGACGATTCAGCACCAGGACCTGGCAGCGCGACAGCAGCGGCGCGTTGAGTTCGAACGATGGGTTCTCGGTGGTGGCGCCGACCAGGATGACGGTGCCGTCTTCGACATACGGTAGGAAACCGTCCTGCTGGGCGCGGTTGAAACGGTGGATCTCGTCGATGAACAAAAGCGTGCCCCGCCCGGTCTCGCGGCGCTTGCGGGCCGCATCGAAGACCTTGCGCAGGTCGGCGACGCCCGAGAAGACCGCCGAGAGCGGTTCGAAATACAGATCCGTCCTCTCGGCCAGCATCCTGGCAATGGTCGTCTTGCCGGTGCCCGGCGGTCCCCACAGGATGACCGAAGCCAGATGACCCGAACGGACCATCCGTCCGACCGGCCCGTCGGGACCGATCAGATGATCCTGGCCGACCACCTCGTCGAGCGAAGCCGGCCGCAGCCGATCGGCCAACGGACGGGGCGCCTGGTTTTCGAAAAGCGTACTCACTTCTCAATGACCCAATTCAGCACGTTGCCGCCGCGGCTCAAGCTCACGCGCCAGCGATCGGCCGGCCGGGCCAATGCCGCGGCCAGGCGGTCGACCGTGGCGGTCTCCTCGCCGTTGATGGCGAGGATGCGATCTCCGGGCCTGAATCCCAGCCGGCTTGCCGGGGCTCCGCGGCGCAACTCGATGACGAAAACCCCCTCCGGCGCCGAATCGAGTCCGAGTTCTTCGGCCAACGCCGGAGACATGTTGGCGACGACGGCTCCCGTCAGCGGATTGGTGCCGCCGATCTCCGTCATGTTGCGCGGCGGATCCTCGGGCGGCGCCATGAGTTTCAGCGTCACCTCGCGTTCACGGCCGCGTCGCCACACTTGCAGGGTGGTGGACTGGCCGACCGGCAATGTGGCGATGCGGAACTTCAGGGCCTGCGGATCGTCCACCGTTTGGCCGGCCACCGCGACGATGACGTCGCCGACCGCGATCCCGGCATCGCGCAGCGGGCTACGGGAATGGATCTCGTTGATCAGAACGCCCATCGGGCGCGACATGCCCAGAGAAGTGGCGATTTCGGCGGTAACCGTCTGGCCGGTTGCCCCCAACCAGGGCCGGACCAGCGGCCCGCCCTGGGTGACGCCGGCGATGACCGAACGCACCATATTTCCGGGAATGGCGAAGCCGATGCCGTGCGAACCGCCGCTCTTGGAGAAGATCGCCGTGTTGATTCCCACCAGCTTGCCGTCGACGGTGATCAGCGCCCCACCGGAATTGCCGGGATTGATGGCGGCGTCGGTCTGGATGAAGAAGTTGAGGTCGGAGATCCCGACCTGAGTACGGGCCAGCGCCGAAACGATGCCGCTGGTTACCGTCTGGCCGACACCGAACGGATTGCCGATGGCCAGCACCAAATCGCCGACCTCCAAACTGTCGGAATCGCGGAACTCCAGAAAGGGAAGTGTTTCGCCCTTGGCATCGATCTTCAGCACGGCAAGGTCGGTCCGCTCATCCGTTCCCGCGAGCGAAGCCGCAAACTCCCGGCGGTCGGCCAAAACGACGGTGATCTCGTCGGCGCCGTCGATCACGTGATGGTTGGTCACGATGACCCCATCGGGTTCGACGATCACCCCCGAGCCCAGCGAATTCTGCACCCGCTCCTGGGGCTGTCCGAAACCGCGGCCGAACCCTTCACCGAAAAATCGGCGGAAGAAGGGATCGTCGAACAAGGGTGAAATCTGCCGAGCCTGGACGACTTTCCTGGTATAGATGTTGACGACGGCGGGCGCTGCCTTCTTGACTAGCGGAGCGAAGGACAGCGTGATGTCACCGACGGTGGCGGGCACCGTCTTGTTCGCCGCGACGACCGGCACCGTCACCGCCAAAACGGCAAAGGCGAAAACGACGGCAACGCCCCCGGCAACTTTTCTCGTCATCTGCATGGTCTTCGATCCAAGGATAGAAACGGGCATTTCAATTGGTCGTGGAGTGTAGCATCCACGACGTTCTTCGTGAAAAGCTCCGTTGGCCGCGCCGCCACCAAACGGACAACGCCCCGGATTGTTCATGCGAGCGATGGGTGATCCCCGAGTCGTTCTCGTCCGGCAAACGGCGGGCCCGTTGCCGTCCAACCGGTCGGCCCCTCCTGAGACCGTCTCCAAAGAGCCGAAAGGCAGCCACCGGGGCTGCCTTTCGTGATGTTCCACCGGGTGCCTGCCGGCCCCCTGGAAGAGCCGACTATTCCGCTTCGGCAGCCGCCGCGGCTTCGTTCTCGGCAGCGACGCGCGCCTTATCGGCGGCGCCTTTCGCTTCAGGATCGCGATCGACCAATTCGACCACCGCCATCGGCGCGGCATCACCGTGCCGGAAACCCGCCTTGAGGACCCGCGTGTAGCCGCCCGGCCGCTCCTTGAAACGTTCTGCCAGCACGCTGAACAGCTTGCTCACCGCCGCATCGTCGCGAAGGTAGGATGCCGCCTGACGGCGGGCATGCAGGTCGCCGCGCTTGCCCAGCGTCACCATCCGATCAGCGACGCGCCGGATTTCCTTGGCTTTGGGCAGGGTGGTCGTGATTTGCTCGTGCGTCAGGAGCGAAACCGCCATGTTCGACAGCATCGCCTTGCGATGACTGCTGGTCCGGTTCAGCCTGCGGCCGGTAAAGCCATGGCGCATAACGTCTTCTCCCTAAGTCTATGCCGCGGGGCTTGCCCCCCGGCCCATCGAAGTTCAATTCAGAACGGGTCTTCCAGCTTCTTGGCCAGGTCCTCGATGTTCTCGGGCGGCCAGGCCGGAATATCCATGCCCAGGTGCAAGCCCATCTGGGCCAGCACTTCCTTGATCTCGTTCAGCGACTTGCGCCCGAAGTTGGGCGTGCGGAGCATTTCGGCCTCAGTCTTCTGCACTAGGTCGCCGATATAGATGATGTTGTCGTTCTTCAGGCAGTTGGCCGAGCGGACCGAAAGCTCCAGTTCCTCGACCTTGCGCAGAAGGTTCTTGTTGAACGGCAGATCGTCCTTGCGATCCGCTTCAACCGCCGTCTCCGGCTCCTCGAAATTGATGAAGCGCTGCAGCTGGTCCTGAAGAATGCGCGCGGCAAGGGCGACTGAATCTTCCGGCGTCACCGCGCCGCTGGTCGTCACCTCGATCGAGAGCTTGTCGTAGTCCGTCACCTGGCCGACGCGGGCGTTCTCGACCTTGTAGGTCACCTTTCGCACCGGCGAAAACAGCGAATCGACCGGAATGAGGCCAATCGGCGGGTCCTCCGGGCGGTTCTGCGACGCCGGCACGTAGCCCTTGCCGTTGGCGACCGTCAATTCCATCGCCAGTTTGGCCCCGTCCGCCAGGGTGCACAGCACCAGATCGGGGTTCATGATCTCGATGTCGTGGCCGACCTCGATCATGCCGGCGGTCACCTCGCAGGGCCCCTCGGCCTTGAGCACCATGCGCCGCGGCCCCTCGCCGTTCAATCGAAGGGCGATCAGCTTGATGTTGAGGATGATATCGGTGACATCCTCGCGGACCCCGGGGATCGACGAAAACTCGTGGAGAACGCCGTCGATCTGAACGGACGTCACCGCGGCGCCCTGCAGGGACGACAGCAGGATACGCCTGAGTGCGTTGCCCAAAGTCAAACCGAAACCGCGCTCGAGCGGTTCGGCAATCAGGGTCGCCGTCAACTCCGGCTGACGTCCGGGCACCACGTCAATCTTCGCGGGCTTGATCAGTTCCTGCCAGTTCTTCTGAATCACGGGCATGACCTCATGCTAGGCATGTGTGTCGAGGGCCTCCCACGACGGGAGCCCTCTCGGGAGAAGTCCGGCCGGGATATCGCCGGCCGCACACCTCGATTTACTTCCGCCTTGGCCGCCTTAGACCCGACGCCGCTTGCGCGGCCGACAGCCGTTATGCGGAATGGGCGTGACATCGCGGATCGACGTGATGGTGAACCCGACGGTCTGCAATGCCCGCAACGCGGACTCGCGCCCGGACCCGGGTCCCTTCACCTCGACCTCCAGTGTCTTCATTCCGTGGTCCATGGCCTTCTTGCCGGCGTCCTCGGCAGCGATCTGGGCGGCATAAGGCGTCGATTTCCGCGACCCCTTGAACCCCTGGCTGCCCGACGACGACCACGCGATGGCGTTGCCCTGAACATCGGTAATGGTGATCATCGTATTGTTGAACGACGCGTTGACGTGAGCAACGCCGGACGCGATGTTTTTCCGCTCACGCCGGCGTGGACGTTGGGTAGCTGCCTTTGCCATAACCAGTCAAATCCCCTACTTGGTCGCTTTCTTCTTGCCCGCGATCGGCCGGGCCGGGCCCTTCCGGGTCCGCGCGTTGGTGTGGGTCCGCTGACCATGCACCGGCAATCCCCGGCGATGGCGCAGCCCGCGGTAGCACCCCAGATCCATGAGCCGCTTGATGTTCATGGAAATTTCGCGCCGCAGGTCGCCCTCGACGGTGTAGTCCTCGTCAATCACCTCGCGGATGCGGACAGTCTCGTCGTCCGTCAATTCGTGAACCCGGCGCTCCATTGGAATGCCGATCTTTTCACAAATCTGCCGCGCCTTCGTCCGCCCGATCCCATGGATATAGGTCAGAGCAATCACGACCCTTTTCTGGGTCGGAATGTTCACGCCAGCGATACGCGCCAAAGTGAGTACTCCTTACACTTTGATTTCAAACGATTCAGAGGTTCAGACGGGAATTTCAGAGCGCGCGATTATAGGGAGTACGGCCCCCAAGTCAACACACCCTCACTTCCCGATGGCCTCCTTCAATTGTCTCGTCACTTCGTCGATCGATGCCATCCCGTTCACGACCGACACCACGCCCTTCTCCCGATAGTAGTCGATGATCGGCGTCGTCACCTCGTGAAAAGTCTTCAGCCGCGCCCGGATCGTTTCGACGGTATCGTCCGCGCGCCGCGTAAAAACCTTTCCTCCGCACTTGTCACAGACCCCGTCCACCTTCGGCCGATGAAACTTCTCGTGGTATCCGGCCCCGCACTTGGCGCAGGTGAACCGTCCTGTGATGCGTTCGACCAAGGCCTCGTCATCGCTATCGAGCACAAGAACATGGTCGATCTTCAATTTCTTCTCAGCCAACAGCCCGTCAAGGGCGTGGGCCTGGGGAACCGTTCTCGGGAACCCGTCGAGAATAAACCCCTTTTTGCAGTCCTCCTGGTCGATACGATTGGCTATCAAATCGATAATCATGTCGTCCGGCACCAAACGGCCGGCCTGGATCAAAGTCTCAGCCTTGCGGCCCAATTCGCTGCCGGAGGCCACCTCCGCCCGTAACATGTCGCCCGTCGACAACTGGATGATGCATAAAGTGTCTTGAAGCCGCTTCGCTTGGGTTCCCTTCCCCGCCCCCGGGGCACCAAGCAAAATCAGATTCATCCACGTCTCCCCCTAAGCTTCGCCTTCTTGATAAGCCCCTCGTACTGATGCGCCAGCAGGTGGGACTGGATCTGCGCAACCGTATCCAGCGTCACCGTGACAACGATCAGCAAACTTGTTCCGCCAAAATAGAACGGAACCGAAAATCGCGAAATGAGGATTTCAGGCAACAGACAGACGGCCGACAAATAGGCGGCACCGACCACAGTGAGCCGGGTCAGAACGCGATCCAGAAACTCCGCCGTATTTTTTCCCGGCCGAATGCCCGGAACGAATCCGCCATACTTCTTGAGGTTCTCGGCCGTTTCCGACGGATTGAAAACCACGGCGGTGTAGAAAAAGGCGAAAAAGACGATGAAACCGACGTAAAGCGCCAAATACAGGGGTTGCCCGTGCCCAAGGTAGACGGCCATCGACGACAGCCACTCCGGCCCGCTGCCAGCCGAGAAGCCGATCAGAGTCATCGGCATCAGCAGAATGGAACTGGCAAAGATCGGCGGAATGACGCCCGACGTATTGATCTTGAGAGGCAAGTGGGAGCTTTCGCCCCCGGTCATGCGGTTGCCCTGCTGGCGCTTGGGATACTGCACCACGATGCGGCGCTGGGCGCGTTCGATGAAGATGATGAACGCAATCACCGCGACCGACATGACCAGCAGGAAGATGACGAACAGCGTCGATATCGCGCCGGTACGCCCCATTTCGAGGGTGCCGACCAGGGCCGACGGCAGATTGGCGACAATGCCGGCGAAGATGATCAGCGAGATGCCGTTGCCGACGCCGCGCTGCGTAATCTGTTCGCCCAGCCACATGAGGAACATGGTGCCGCCGATCAGGGTCACCACGGTGGTGAACCGGAAGAACACGCCCGGATCGAAAACCGCGCCGCCGGCACTGGATGTCATGCTCTCCAGGCCCACGGCGATGCCGTACCCCTGCAGGGCGGTGATCAGCACGGTACCGTAGCGGGTGTACTGGTTGATCTTCTTACGCCCGGCCTCGCCCTCTTTCTTCAGCGCCTCCAACTGCGGTGATACCGCGGTCAACAGCTGCATGATGATCGAGGCCGAAATATACGGCATGATGTTCAGCGCGAAGATGGTCATGCGCCGCAAGGCGCCCCCGGCGAACATGTCGAACATGCCGAGGATGCCGCCGGCCTGACTGGCGAAAATATCCTCCAGCACCGCCCCATCAATGCCTGGGAGCGGGATATAGGTGCCGAGCCGGTACACCAACAACGCGCCCAGCGTGAACCACAGGCGCTTCTTGAGCTCCGTGGCCTTCGCGAAGGCGCCGAAGTTGATGTTCGCAGCAAGTTGCTCGGCAGCGGAAGTCATATCTCTTATCCCAGCCTGGCGTCCCTACTTCGCTTCGGTTGCCGCGGCAGCCGCCGCATCGACCGCGGGCGCCAGGATGACGAGCTTGCCGCCCGCCTTCTCGACAGCCGCCACGGCCGCTTTGGACGCGCCGTCCGCCTCGACGGTCAGTTTCGCCGTCAACTCGCCCTTGGCCAGCAGACGAATGGCCGCATTGCGTTTCTTGATCATGCCAGCCGCCCGCAGGGCGTCGGCGTTGACCGTCGCCTTGGCGTCCAGCTTGCCGGCGTCCACCGCCTTCTGCAGGTCACCAAGATTGATCACTTGGAATTCCTTGCGGAAAATGTTGGTGAAACCGCGCTTGGGCAGGCGCCGATACAACGGCATCTGCCCCCCCTCGAAACCGACAAGCGACACGCCGGTGCGCGACTTCTGGCCCTTCTGGCCCTTGCCCGAGGTCTTGCCGGTGCCGGATCCAATGCCACGGCCGACGCGCTTGCGAGGCCGGTGGGAGCCAGGATTGTCCCGAAGTTCGTTGAGTCTCATCTCGCGTCCGTCCTTATCCGCTGAGCCTGGCCACCGGGCCTCAGCCCGCCTCGTCCACACGAACCAAGTGCTGAACCTTGGCGATCATCCCGCGCACGGCGGGCGTATCCTCCAGCTCACGGGTCCGGTGCATCTTGTTCAATCCCAGACCAACCAGGGTGGCGCGCTGATCCTTATGGCGGCCGATCGGGCTGCCGATCTGGGTGACCTTCACGGTCGACTTCTTTTTGTCGGCCATCGTCCTACTCCTTGCCGGCCGCGGTGTCGGTGCGCCTGGACACGATCTCGCCGACCTTGAGGCCGCGCTTGGCGGCAACGCCGCGCGGCGACAGGCAATTGCCCAGCGCGTCGAACGTCGCCTTGATCATGTTGTGCGGATTGGCCGTGCCCACCGACTTGGCGACCACGTCCTGGACACCCATGGTTTCGAAAATGGCGCGCATCGGGCCGCCACAGATGATACCGGTACCCGGAGGCGCCGCACGCACCACCACCTTGCCGGCCCCGAAATGGCCGTAGACGTCGTGATGCAGGGTCCGCCCTTCGCGCAGCGGCACGCGGATCATACCGCGCTTGGCCGATTCGGTGGCCTTGCGGATGGCCTCGGGAACCTCGCGGGCCTTGCCGGTGCCGTAACCGACCCGGCCGCGGCCGTCGCCCACCACGACCAGCGCGGCGAACGAGAACCGACGGCCGCCCTTGACGACCTTGGCGACGCGATTGATGTGGACCAGCTTGTCCAGGAATTCGGATTCTTCCTGGCCGCCGCGATCCCGCCCGAACCCTTCAGGTGCCGCAGTGGGTGTTCTTGCCATATCTACAACTCCCTAGAAGGACAGGCCGCTTTCGCGGGCGGCTTCGGCAAGGGCCTTGATCCGGCCGTGGAAACGGTAGCCGCTGCGATCGAAAACGACGTTGGTGACGCCGGCCGCCACCGCACGCGCCGCCACCAGCTTGCCGATCTCGGCCGCCGCCGACAAGTCGCCTCCGGTCTTGAGCTTCCCGCGCAGGTCCTTTTCAAGGCTCGACGCGGAAACCACCGTCTTGCCCTGCTTGTCGTCGATGACCTGGGCGTAGATGTGCTTGTTGGACCGGAACACCGACAAACGCGGTTGGCCCCCCGCACGAAGCTGAATCTTGTGCCGCACGCGCTGCTTGCGCCGCTCGAACAGTTGTTTTGGATCGGTCATGGCTTACTTCTTCTTGCCTTCCTTGCGGAGAATGGTCTCTTCGGCATACTTCACGCCTTTGCCCTTATAGGGTTCCGGCGGCCGAAAAGCGCGGATTTCAGCCGCAATCTGTCCAACCTGCTGTTTGTTCGCCCCGTGGATGTTGATGTGGGTCTGGTCGGGGCATTGAATGTCGATGCCGGCCGGAATCGGATAGCGGATGTCGTGGCTGAAGCCAAGCTGCAGCACCAACTCCTGGCCCTGCACCTGGGCGCGGTAGCCGACGCCGTTGATCTCGAGCCGACGCGTGAACCCTTCGCTGACACCGGAAACGACGTTGTGGATCACGTTGCGCGCGGTCCCCCACATCTTCCGGGCGACCAGGGTCTCGTTTCGGGGCTTGACCCAAACGAGATCGCCTTCCTGCTTGATCTCCACATCATCCGTCAGCCTGACGGACAACTCGCCAAGTTTTCCCTTGGCACTCAGGATGTTTCCCGAGATCGCCACATTGACGCCCTGGGGAACCGTTACCGCATGTTTGCCGACGCGCGACATGACCGTCTCCTACCCTCGAATTTCTAGAAGACCTGGCACAGGACTTCGCCACCGACGTTGGCCGCACGCGCTTCGGCGTCGGACATCACCCCGCGCGGGGTCGATAGCACCGAGATGCCCAAACCGTTGTACACCCGCGACAGATCCTTGATGCCGGAATAGACGCGCCGTCCCGGCTTCGACACCCGGTGGATCTCACGGATGACTGGGTCGCCCTCATGGTACTTCAGTTCGATTTTCAGCTCGCTGATGCCGGGCCGCACTTCGTACTGGCTGTAACCCCGGATATACCCCTCGCGCTTGAAAACTTCGAGCACGTTGGCGCGCAACTTCGATGCCGGCGCGACGATGCTGTCTTTTCGCGCGCGCTGCCCGTTCCGAATGCGCGTGAGCATATCGCCAAGGGGATCGCTCATGGACATCTACCGTGCCCTCCTACCAACTCGACTTAACCATACCGGGGATCTGCCCCCGAGACGCGAGGTCACGCAATGCGATCCGCGACAACTTGAATTTGCGGTAATTCCCGCGCGGCCGGCCCGAAAGCTCGCACCGCAGACGGACCCGCGTAGGCGCGGAATTCCGGGGAAGCTGCGCCAGCTTGAGGCGTGCCGTAAACCGCTCTTCGGGCGACAGCGAGTCGTCTTTCGCCGTTTCCTTGAGGAGAGCCCGTTTCGCCGCATACTTCTTCGCCAGTCGCATGCGCTTCATGTTCCGTTCGATGGCGCTTGTCTTAGCCATTCCGAATATCTCCGTCGGCCTTCTAACTGTTGAACGGCATGTCGAAGGCCTTCAACAACGCCTTTGCTTCGGCGTCGGTTTTGGCCGTCGTGCAGATGATCACATCCATGCCGCGAATTTGGTCGACCTTGTCGTAATCGATCTCGGGGAAAATGATCTGTTCCTTGAGACCCATCGCGTAGTTGCCGCGCCCGTCAAAGCTCTTTCCGGAAACCCCCCGGAAGTCGCGTACGCGCGGCAAGGCGATGTTGATCAGCCGGTCCAGGAACTCGTACATGTGGGCGCGCCGCAGGGTGACCTTGCACCCAACCGTCTGCCCCTCACGAAGCTTGAACGCGGCCACCGACTTGCGGGCCTTGATGATGACGGGCCGCTGACCGGTGATGCGGGCGAGCTCTTGCGCCGCCACGTCCATCTTCTTGCCGTCCAGGGCGGCCTCGCCGACCCCCATGTTGACGACGATCTTTTCCAGCCGCGGAACTTCCATCGGATTCTTGTAGCCGAATTCCTCGACCATGGCCGACCGGACCGTCTTTTCGTAAATCTCTTGCAGGCGTGGTGTCATAGTGTCGGGCCCTTTTACGCGTCAATGACCTCACCGGACCGCCTGGCCACGCGCACCTTGCGATTGTCGTCAAGGAACTTGTAACCAATGCGGGTCGGCTCGCCCGTCTTCGGATCGACGAAGGCCAGGTTCGAAATGTGAATGGACGCCTCACGCTCGACGATACCGCCGGCCTGGGTCTGGGTCGGCCGCGTGTGGCGCTTGATCATGTTGACGCCCTGAACGAAAGCGCGGTTGTCCTTGGGCAGGACCTTCAGGACCTCGCCCTTCTTGCCCTTGTCCTTCCCGGCAAGGACGACCACCTGATCGCCCTTCTTGATCTTCACTTTCGGCATCACAGCACCTCGGGCGCCAGAGAGACGATTTTCATGTAGTGCTTGGCGCGCAGTTCACGAGTGACCGGCCCGAAGATACGCGTTCCGATCGGCTCGCCCTGATTGTTGATCAGCACGGCGGCATTGCGGTCGAACCGGATCGATGTTCCGTCCGCCCGCCGAATGTCCTTCGCCGTGCGCACGATCACCGCCTTCAGCACATCGCCCTTCTTGACGCGTCCGCGCGGGATCGCCTCCTTGACGGAGACGACGACGACGTCACCGACCGAGGCATACTTGCGCTTCGAACCGCCAAGCACCTTGATGCATTGCACCCGGCGAGCACCCGAGTTGTCGGCAATGTCCATATTGGTCTGGGCTTGGATCATTGTCTCATTCCTTTCCAGTCCGCCGGCGCCGAATCAGGCGCCTTCGCCGACCACTTCCCAACGCTTGCGCTTCGAAATCGGGCGGCATTCGCGGATTTTCACCACGTCGCCCACTTTCGCCGCATTGCTTTCGTCATGCGCCGCGTAATTCTTGCTGCGGCGGATGAATTTCTTATAGATCGGATGCATCAGTCGACGTTCGACGCTGACCACCACGGTCTTGTCCATTTTGTCGCTGACCACGACCCCTTGCAGAACTCGCCTCGGCATTGTCCCGGTCCTTCCTTACGATGCGGCCCGCGTGCGCTCATCCAGAACGGTCTTGATGCGCGCGATGTCGCGGCGCACCTGACCGACCCGGGCCGTGTTCTCGAGCTGGCCGCTGGCCGCCTGAAAACGCAGATTGAACGCTTCTTTCCTGAGCCCGATCAGCTGATCCTTGAGCTCGTCGACGGTCTTGGTGCGAAGATCGCTTGCCTTCATGGGATCAGCCCTCCTCACCCAAACGCGCCACGAAGCGGGTCTTGACCGGCAGCTTGGCCGCCGCCAGCTCGAAGGCCCGCTGGGCGATGTCGCGCGGAACGCCATCGACCTCGAACATGATGCGGCCAGCCTTGACCCGGCAGACCCAGAACTCCGGCGATCCCTTGCCCTTGCCCTGACGAACCTCGGCCGGCTTGCTGCTGACCGGAACGTCCGGGAAAATCCGGATCCACACCCGGCCGGCACGCTTCATGTGGCGGGTCAGGGCACGCCGCGCCGCTTCGATCTGGCGGGCGGTGATCCGTTCAGCCGACATGGCCTTCAGGCCGTAGGTCCCGAAAGTGAGACGGCTTCCACGCGTCGCCAGGCCGTGAATTCGGCCCTTATGCGCCTTGCGGAATTTTGTACGTTTGGGACTAAGCATCTTCCCGTCTTTCCTAACCTTGATTCAGCCGCACCTTATCGGCTCGGCTGCTGTTCCGCCGCCCGCTTCTCGACGGCCATGGGGTCATGGGCCAAAATCTCGCCCTTGAAAATCCAGACCTTGATGCCGCAGGTGCCATATGTCGTCTTCGCTGTACCGAGCCCGAAATCGACGTCGGCACGCAGGGTATGCAACGGCACCCGCCCGTCGCGGTACCATTCCATGCGGGCGATTTCGGCGCCGCCAAGCCGGCCGCCGCAGTTGATGCGGATGCCCTCGGCTCCCAGCCGCATGGCTGACTGTACGGCCCGCTTCATGGCCCGGCGGAACGCAACCCGCCGCTCCAGTTGATGGGCGATGTTTTCGGCAACCAACTGGGCGTCGATTTCCGGCTTCCGGATCTCGACGATGTTCAGGTGAACGTCGGAGCCGGTCATCTTCGACAGCTCGGCGCGCAGCTTCTCGATATCCTGGCCCTTCTTTCCGATGACGACACCCGGACGGGCCGTGTGGATGGTGACACGCGCCATCTTGGCTGGACGCTCGATGATGATCCGCGACACACCCGCCTGACTCAGCTTGTCCTGAAGGAAGGCGCGGATGCGCAGATCCTCGTGCAGCAGGTTCGCGTAGCTCTCGTCGGCATACCAGCGCGAATCCCACGTCCGGTTGATGCCGAGCCGCAATCCAATCGGGTTGACCTTCTGACCCATTATGCCGTCTCCTCGCGTTCGCGAACCACCAGCCGGATATTGCTGAACGGCTTCTCAATGCGCCCCACCCGGCCGCGGGCCCGGGCCCGCCAGCGCTTCATGACCAGGGTGCGCCCCACCGTCGCCTCAGAGACGATCAACTGATCGACGTCGAGTTGGTGGTTGTTCTCCGCGTTGGCAATCGCCGATTGCAAAACCTTCTTTACCTCACCGGCGATGCGCCTCTTCGAAAAGGTCAACTCCGCCAGCGCCGACTCGCAGGATTTTCCGCGAATGGATGCCGCCACGATGTTGAGTTTCTGGGGACTCGTCCTCAGAAACTTGGCGTAAGCCATCGCCTCGTTGTCTGCAAGCTGCCGGGGGGCTGTCTTCTTGCCCATAGTTACGCCCTCTTCGCCCGTTTATCGGCCGCATGGCCATAAAAAACGCGGGTCGGCGAGAATTCCCCGAACTTGTGGCCGATCATGTCCTCGGTCACCAGTACCGGCACAAATTTCTTGCCGTTGTAAACGCCGAACGTCAGCCCCACGAACTGGGGAATGATCGTCGAACGGCGCGACCACGTCTTGATGATCTCGTTGCGCCCCGACCCGCGGACCTGCTCCACCTTCTTGAAAAGGTAGCCGTCCACGAAGGGGCCTTTCCAAACGGAACGTGCCACGACCGCCCTCCTCTACTTCTTGGGACGGCGACGCATGATGAACGCGTCCGTCCGCTTGTTGTTGCGGGTGCGCTTGCCCTTGGTGGGCTTGCCCCACGGGGTCACCGGGTGACGGCCGCCCGACGTGCGGCCTTCACCGCCGCCATGCGGATGGTCAATGGGGTTCATGGCCACACCGCGAACGCTGGGCCGCCGGCCCAACCAACGACTGCGACCCGCCTTGCCCAACTTGATGTTCTGCTGATCCGCGTTGGACACTGCGCCGATCGTCGCCATGCACTCGGCCCGCACCAGCCGCAACTCGCCCGAGCTCAGGCGCAACTGCGCGTAGCCGCGGTCCTTGCCGATCAGCTGCACATAGGTGCCGGCCGAACGGGCGATTTGGCCACCCTTGCCCGGCTTCATCTCGACGTTGTGAATGATGGTGCCGACCGGAATATTCTGCAGCGGCATCGCATTACCCGGACGGATGTCGACGTCGTTGCCCGACACCACCGTGTCGCCGGCCTTCAGTCGCTGCGGCGCCAGGATGTAGTCAAGCTCGCCATCCTCGTAACGGATAAGGGCGATGAAAGCCGTCCGGTTGGGGTCATATTCCAAACGCTCGACCGTCGCCACGACATTCAGCTTGTTTCGCTTGAAGTCGACGATGCGATAGCGTCGCTTGTGCCCACCGCCACGCCGGCGCGCCGTTATGCGGCCCATGTTGTTGCGGCCGCCGCCGCCGCGCAACCCTTCGGTCAGCGACCGCTCTGGGTCGCCCTTCCAAAGCTGGGCGCGATCGACCAGCACAAGGCTGCGGCGTCCCGGCGTTACCGGCTTGAATTGTTTCAGCGCCATGGATCAAACCCCCGTCGAGACGTCGATGGACTGGCCCTCGGCCAGCGTCACGATCGCCTTCTTGGACTCACTCCGCTGCCCAAGCCGTCCGCGGAACCGCTTCACCTTGCCCTTCTGGCGAAGGGTGTTGACCGCAGTCACCTTGACCTTGAACAGGTTTTCAATGGCCGCCTTGATCTCCGGCTTGGTCGCATCGAGCGGGACGTCGAAGCTGACCTGATTGAACTCAGACAGCAGGGTCGCCTTCTCGGTGATGATCGGCCTACGGATCAGTTCGTAGATGCGGCCTTGGCTGGGCTTCACGCCACGACCGCCTTTGCCCGTATAGGTCTTCATTTCAAGCGCTCCACCAAATTCGCGACCGCGTCCTTGGTCAGAACCAGCGTCTCGCGACGCAGGATGTCGTGAACGTTCGCACCCTGGCTGGGCAGCACATCCAGCGCCAGGATATTGCGCGCCGCCTTGGCGAAATTGGCGTCCACCTCGGCCCCGTCGATAACCAGGGCCGACGTCCAGCCCAGTTTCTCAAGGGTCTTGGCAAGATCGCGGGTCTTCGCCTCCTTCAACTGGGTGCTCTCAAGGACCACCAGCTTGCCGTCCGCCTGCTTGGCCGACAGCGCCGTCTTCAGAGCCAACTTGCGAACCTTTTTGGTCAGCGTGTGGGCATGGTCGCGCACGACCGGACCGAACACGATGCCGCCGCCCCGCATTTGCGTCGCCCGGGTCGAACCCTGCCGGGCCCGACCGGTGCCTTTCTGGCGGAACGGCTTCTTCGTGGTGCCGCTGACCTCGGCGATGTCCTTGGTCTTGTGGGTGCCGGCCCGGCGTTTGGCCAACTGCCAGTTCACCATACGGGCCAGGATGTCGCCCCGCACCGGCACGCCGAACACCGTCTCATCCAGATCGATGCTGCCGACCGTCTCGTTTTGCAGGCTGATCACGTCGCACTTCATGGCCGCCTATTCCTTTTTCTCGTCGGCTTCGCCCGCGGCCGGTGCGTCCGCCGGAACGGCTTCCTGCGGCGCCTGCGACGCCAGCACGGCCGCCGGGAACGGCGCGCCTTCGGGCAGCGGACGCTTTGCGGCGTCACGAACCAGCAGGAACCCGCCGTCGGAACCGGGAACGCCTCCCTTCACCAGGATCAGCCCGCGCTCCGCGTCGGTGGCGACGATCTGAAGGTTCTGGGTGGTCACCCGCCGATCACCCAGGTGGCCGGGCATCTTCTTGCCCTTGAAAACCCGCCCGGGGTTCTGGTTCTGGCCGGTCGAGCCAAGGCTGCGGTGGCTGATGGAAACGCCGTGGGTCGTAAGCAGGCCGCCGAAACCGTGACGCTTCATGCCGCCGGCGAACCCCTTGCCGATCGAGGTCCCGGTGACGTCGACATACTGCCCGACCGAAAAGTGATCGGCCGACAGCTGGGCACCCACATCGACGAAAGCATCTTCCGAAATCCGGAACTCGACGACGTGACGCTTGGGTCCAACCTTGGCCTTCGCAAAATGGCCGCGCTGCGCCTTGGTCACCTTCTTGACCTTGGCCGCCGTGCAGCCGAGCTGCAGCGCGTTGTAGCCGTCCTTGTCTTCGGTGCGATGGGCAATGACCTGGCAATCGTCGACCTTGAGCACGGTCACCGGAACGTGGCTGCCGTCCTCGGCAAACACGCGGGTCATCCCCATCTTGCGTGTAATCAAACCGGTTCGCATCGCGCTCACCCTTACAGCTTGATCTCGACGTTGACGCCGGCCGCCAAGTCGAGCTTCATCAGCGCGTCCACCGTCTGAGGCGTCGGATCGATGATGTCGAGCACCCGCTTGTGGGTACGGATCTCGAACTGCTCGCGCGACTTCTTGTCGATGTGTGGAGACCGCAGCACCGTGAACCGTTCCAACCGCGTCGGCAGCGGAATCGGGCCACGCACTTCGGCACCGGTGCGCCGGGCGGTGTTGACGATCTCGCGCGCCGATTGATCGAGGACGCGGTGGTCAAACGCCTTAAGCCGGATTCGTATGTTTTGACTTTCCATGGCTCAGTCCATCTCACCGGCTCAGGCGCCGGTATTTCTTCCAATTACTCGATGATCGATGCGACGACGCCGGCGCCCACGGTGCGGCCACCCTCGCGGATGGCAAACCGAAGACCTTCCTCCATGGCGATCGGCGCAATCAGGTCGATCTCCATCGTCACGTTGTCGCCCGGCATGACCATCTCGGTCCCTTCCGGCAAAACAACCGTCCCCGTCACATCCGTCGTCCGGAAGTAAAACTGCGGACGGTAGTTCCCAAAAAACGGCGTGTGGCGGCCACCCTCTTCCTTCGTCAGAATGTACGCCTCAGCCTTGAACTTCGTGTGCGGCGTAATCGAACCAGGCTTCGCAACAACCTGACCCCGCTCAACATCGTCTCGCTTCGTCCCGCGAAGCAGGACACCAATGTTGTCCCCAGCCTCACCCTGGTCCAAAAGCTTCCGGAACATCTCAACACCCGTGCAAACCGTCTTCTGCGTCGCCCGGATCCCTACAAGCTCAACTTCCTCGCCAACCTTCACGATACCGCGCTCAACTCGGCCCGTAACAACCGTCCCACGACCCGAAATCGAGAAAACATCCTCAATCGGCATCAAAAACGGCTGGTCCTTCGGGCGATCCGGCTGCGGAACATACGCGTCAACCGCATCCATCAACGCCAAAATCGACGACTTGCCAATCTCATCGTCCCGCCCCTCAAGCGCCGCCAACGCCGAACCCTTGATGATCGGAATGTCGTCCCCCGGAAACTCGTAGCTCGACAAAAGCTCCCGGAGCTCCATCTCAACAAGCTCCAACAACTCAGGGTCGTCAACCTGATCAACCTTGTTCATGTAAACCACAAGCGCCGGAACACCAACCTGACGGGCCAAAAGAATGTGCTCGCGAGTCTGCGGCATCGCTCCGTCCGCAGCCGAAACAACCAAAATCGCCCCGTCCATCTGCGCCGCGCCCGTGATCATGTTCTTGATGTAGTCCGCGTGACCAGGGCAGTCCACGTGCGCGTAATGACGCTTCGCCGTCTGATACTCAACATGCGCCGTCGCAATCGTGATCCCGCGCGCCTTCTCCTCCGGCGCCTTGTCAATCTGGTCAAACGGCGTGAACTCCGCCCCACCAGCCTCAGCCAGAACCTTCGTGATCGCCGCCGTCAACGTCGTCTTCCCATGGTCAACGTGACCAATCGTCCCAACGTTGCAATGCGGCTTCGTCCGCTCAAACTTCTGCTTGCCCATGATCTATTCTCCGTTCTCGCCGAGTTTCGTGGTTAGCCTGCTAGCTTGGCCTTGACCTCGTCCGAGACCTGCTGCGGCACATCTGCGTAGTGATCGAAATGCATGGTGAACTGCGCCCGCCCCTGGCTCATGGAGCGGAGCGTGCTGACGTACCCGAACATCATCGCGAGCGGCACCTGGGCGTTGATCACCCTGGCGTTGCCCCGCTGATCCATCCCCGAGATGCTGCCCCGACGCGAATTCAGATCGCCGATGATGTCGCCCATGTATTCGTCCGGCGTCACCACCTCGACCCGCATGATCGGCTCCAGCAGGACCGGCTTGGCTTTCCCCATGCCTTCCCGGAAGGCCGCCCGCGTGGCCACTTCGAAGGCCATCACGCTGGAATCGACGTCGTGCGACGCGCCGTCATAAAGGACCGCCTTGAGGTCGGTCACCGGGAACCCGCACATGACGCCGGTCTGAATGGCCGCCTGCAGACCCTTCTGCACGCCCGGAATGAACTCCTTCGGGACGTTGCCGCCGACAACCTCGTTCTCGAACAAGAAGCCGGAGCCCGCCGGAAGCGGCTCGAACCGGAACTTGACACGCGCGTACTGGCCCGATCCACCGGTCTGCTTCTTGTGGGTGTAGTCCACGTCGGCCATCTGGCGGATGGTTTCGCGATAGGCCACCTGGGGCTGACCGATGTTGGCGTCGACCTTGAACTCGCGCCGCATGCGATCGACGATGATCTCGAGGTGCAGCTCGCCCATTCCCTTGATCACGGTCTGGCCGCTCTCTGGATCGGACGCCACCCGGAAGGACGGATCCTCGGCCGCCAGACGTGACAGGGCCTGGCCCATCTTCTCCTGGTCCGCCTTCGACTTTGGCTCGACGGCGATCTCGATCACCGGATCGGGGAAGTTCATCTTTTCCAGAACGACCGGATGCTGCGGATCCGACAGCGTGTCGCCGGTGGTGGTCTGCTTGAGGCCCGCCAACGCCACGATGTCGCCGGCCCGCGCCTCGGTGATGTCTTCGCGCGAGTTGGCATGCATCAGCAGCATGCGGCCGACCCGTTCGCGCGTTTCCTTCGTGGTGTTGCGAACCTGCTGGCCATTGGTCAGCACGCCCGAATAGATGCGCGCGAAGGTCAACGAACCGACGAAGGGGTCGTTCATCACCTTGAAGGCCAGCGCGGCCAACGGTTCCTCGTCCGAATTCTGACGAACAATCGGCTCTTCGGTGCCCGCCTTGACGCCCTTCACCGGCGGCACGTCGGTCGGCGCCGGAAGGTATTCGACGACGGCGTCAAGAAGCGGCTGCACACCCTTGTTCTTGAAGGCCGACCCGCAAAGCACCGGAACGAAGGCGCCGCTCACGGTGCCGCGCCGGATGCACTTCTTCAGTGTCTCGACGTCGGGTTCCTTGCCTTCCAGATAGGCTTCCATCGCCGCGTCGTCCTGATCGACCGCCATCTCGACCAGCCGCTCGCGATACATCGTCGCGTCGTCGGCCAGCGCGGCCGGGATCGGCCCGCGCACGAACTCGGCGCCCAGGGTCTCGTCCTTCCAGATCACCGATTCCATGGCGACCAGATCGACGATGCCGACGAATTCGGACTCGGCGCCGATCGGCAACTGGCAGACCAGCGGATTGGCCCCGAGGCGTTCCCCGATCTGCTTGATGCAGCGGTAGTAGTCGGACCCGATGCGATCCATCTTGTTGACGAAACAGATGCGCGGCACCTTGTAGCGGTCGGCCTGTCGCCATACCGTCTCGGACTGCGGCTCGACCCCGCCGACGCTGTCGAATACGGCAACGGCCCCATCCAAAACCCGGAGGGACCGCTCGACTTCGATGGTGAAATCGACGTGGCCCGGCGTATCGATGATGTTGATACGGTGGTCGCGCCACATGCAGGTCGTCGCGGCCGAGGTGATGGTGATGCCGCGTTCCTGTTCCTGTTCCATCCAGTCCATCACGGCATTGCCGTCATGGGTTTCGCCGATCTTGTAGGACCGGCCAGTGTAGTACAGGACTCGTTCGGTCGTCGTCGTCTTGCCGGCATCAATGTGGGCCATGATGCCGATGTTACGATAACGGGCGAGGGGCGTCGTGCGGGCCATGTAGGATCAGCTCCGAATATCTACCAGCGGTAGTGCGAGAACGCCTTGTTGGCGTCCGCCATGCGGTGCGTATCCTCGCGCTTCTTGACGGCGGATCCGCGGTTGTTGGCGGCATCCAGCAACTCGCCCGAAAGACGCTCGGTCATGGTGTTCTCGGACCGCTTGCGCGCCAGATCGACGATCCAGCGGATTGCCAGAGTCTGGCGGCGGGCCGAGCGCACTTCCACCGGCACCTGATAGGTTGCGCCGCCGACACGTCGGGAGCGCACCTCGACGGCCGGCTTCACGTTCTCGATGGCGTCATGGAAGACCTTGAGCGGATCCTGCCCGGTCTTCTGCTGAATGATGTCGAGGGCGCCATAGATAATGTGCTCGGCCACCGAGCGCTTGCCATCCAGCATCAAGCCATTTGTGAACTTGGTGATCACCCCATCCCCGAACTTGGGATCGGGCAGGACTTCACGTTTATCGGCAGCGTGTCGACGGGACATGCTCTTCTTCCAATCCTACTTCGGCCGCTTCGCGCCGTATTTCGAACGACGCTGACGGCGATCCGAAACGCCTTGGGTGTCAAGGGTGCCACGAATGATGTGGTAGCGAACGCCGGGAAGGTCCTTGACGCGACCGCCGCGGATCATCACCACCGAGTGCTCCTGGAGATTGTGCCCTTCGCCGGGAATGTAGCTGGTGACCTCGAAGCCGTTGGTCAGGCGGACGCGCGCCACTTTCCGCAACGCCGAGTTCGGCTTCTTCGGAGTGGTGGTATAGACGCGCGTGCAGACGCCCCGCTTCTGCGGGCAGCTTTCCAGCGCAGGAACCTTATTGCGGATATCCGGCGCCTGGCGCGGCTTCCGGATCAATTGGTTAACGGTTGGCATTGCGTCGTTCCACTTCACACGTGCGCCCGGCCCTGTTGGTCAAGACCGTGGCGCGCACCCCGAAAACGAGGCAAAAAACCACTCCCGACGGCTATCCTCTACCGCCCGGAGGGCGTTGACCCAGTTTTGTTTTTTCACATCCAAGACCGCGTCTGAACCGAACGGTCCACCACCGGCCCCTTGCGAAGAGGGGCGAATACTAGTTTCGCCGCCCTACCCAGTCAAGCAAAACAATCCTTAATTCCCGCGGCTCTCGCCGGGTCATCCGAGGATCCCGACGGGGATATCGGGCAATGCCCAATATCCCCAGGGATTCCGCGGAATTTCCGGCCGCAAGAGGCGGCCTAGACCTCGTCGCCACCCGCCGCTCCGCCATCGGTGGCCGGCGCGTTGCGCTTCGTCTCGGCCGCCAGATGAGCCGCAGCGGCACCGTCTTCCACGACTTCGGGCCGGTCGCCCTCGACCTCCGCCATCTCGCGATCGCGCTGGGCGGCAATGGCCCGCAAACGATTCATCACGCTGCCCGTGCCGGCCGGGATAAGCCGACCGACGATGACGTTCTCCTTGAGACCTTCGAGATCGTCGGTCTTTCCGGAAACCGCGGCCTCGGTAAGGACCCGGGTGGTTTCCTGGAAGGACGCAGCCGAGATGAACGACTGCGTCTGCAGGCTGGCCTTGGTGATGCCCTGCAACACCGGAACCGCCGCCGCCGGCCGCAGATTGCGTTCAACTGCCTTGGTGTTGACCACGTCAAACTCAATGCGGTCGACCTGCTCACCGACAAGGAACGTGGTGTCGCCGGGCTGGGTGATCTCGACCTTCTGGAGCATCTGGCGAACGATCACCTCGATGTGGCGGTCGTTGATCTTCACGCCCTGCAGACGATAGACGTCCTGGATCTCGGCGACCAGGTAGTCGGCCAACGCCTCAACCCCCATCACCCGCAGGATGTCGTGCGGCACCGGGCTGCCGTCCATCAGCGAGTCGCCCTTGCGCACGAAGTCACCCTCCTGGATGCTGACGTGCTTGCCCTTGGGGATGAGGTACTCGCGCGGTTCCTCGTCCTTGGCCGACGGATTGACGATGATTCGGCGCTTCGACTTGTAGTCCTTGCCGAATTCGACGGTGCCGTCGATGTCGCTGATGATCGAATGGTCCTTGGGCTTGCGGGCCTCGAACAGTTCGGCCACCCGCGGCAGACCGCCGGTGATGTCGCGGGTCTTCGCCGACTCGCGCGGCACACGGGCCAGCACATCGCCGGCGTGGACCTTCTGGCCCGGCTCGACCGACAGAATGGCGTCGACCGTAAGGTAGTAGCGGGCCTCGATGCCCTTGGCCAGCGTCACCAGTTCACCGTTCTCGTCGCGAAGGGTGATTCGGGGCCTAAGTTCGGCGCCCTTGGGTTGCTGCTTCCAGTCGATGACCACCTTCGAGGCGATGCCGGTGGCTTCGTCGACGCGCTCAACCATGGTCGTTCCTTCGACCAGGTCGACATAGTGAGCGATGCCGGGTTTTTCGGTGATGATCGGCAGGGTGTAGGGATCCCACTCGGCCAGGGCGTCGCCGCGGCTGACCTTGGCGTTGTCCTTGACCGCCAGCTTGGCACCATAGGGAATCCGGTGGCGGGCCCGCTCGCGACCCTTGCCGTCGCTCAACACCACTTCGGCGTTGCGGCTCATGACGACCTGAACGCCTTCGCTGTTCTTCACCGTCGATACGTTGTGCAGCGCCACCTTGGCGTCGAACGCCGCCTCGACCTTGGACTGTTCGGCCCCACGCTGCACGGCGCCGCCGATGTGGAAGGTCCGCATGGTCAGCTGGGTGCCGGGCTCGCCAATCGACTGGGCGGCGATGACGCCCACCGCCTCGCCGATGTTGACCCGGGTCCCGCGAGCCAAGTCGCGGCCGTAGCAGGTGGCGCAAATGCCCAAACGGGTCGCGCAGGTCAAGGCCGAGCGAATCTTGACCGCCTCGATGCCGCCCGACTCTTCGATGCGGGCAACCGCCTCTTCGTCGATCAGGTCGCCGGCCTTGACCAGCACCTCACCCGACACCGGATCGACCACATCCTCTGCGGCGCCGCGGCCAAGGATCCGCTCGGCCAGCGAGGCGATGACCTCGCCGCCCTGGACCACGGCCCTGAGCGTGATGCCGTCGTGAGTCCCGCAGTCCTCCTCGGTGATGATGCAATCCTGTGCCACGTCGACCAGTCGGCGTGTGAGGTAGCCCGAGTTGGCCGTCTTCAAGGCGGTATCGGCCAATCCCTTGCGGGCGCCGTGAGTCGAGTTGAAGTACTCGAGAACGGTGAGGCCTTCCTTGAAGTTGGAGATGATCGGAGTCTCGATGATTTCACCCGACGGCTTGGCCATCAGGCCGCGCATACCGGCCAACTGCTTCATCTGGGCGGCCGAACCGCGGGCACCGGAATGGGCCATCATGTAGACCGAGTTCACCTGCTCGCCCGGCTTGGTCGTCGAGATTTCCTTCATCATCTCGTCGGCGACCTGATCCGTGCAGTGGGACCAGGCATCGACCACCTTGTTGTATTTCTCGCCCTGGGTGATCAGGCCGTCCTGGTATTGCTGCTCGTACTGCTTGATCTGTTCCTCGGTCTTGCGGACCAGGGTCACCTTGCTCTTGGGAACGACCAAGTCGTCCTTGCCGAACGAAATGCCGGCCTTGCACGCGTATTCGAACCCCAGCGACATCATCCGGTCGGCGAAAATGACCGTCTCCTTCTGACCGCAGTGGCGATACACCATGTCGATGGCTTCCGAGATCTCGCGCTTGGTCAGCAGGCGGTTGACGAGATCGAGCGGCACGTGCGGATGACGCGGCAGAATCTCGGACAGCAACATGCGGCCCGGAGTCGTCTGAATACGCAGAACCGTGGGCCTGCCGTCGGCATCGACGGTGCGGTAGCGCGCCGTGATCTTGGTGTGCAACGACACGACGCGCGAATCCAGCGCCTGCAGAATTTCCGCGATGCCGGTGAAGGCCATGCCCTCGCCCGGCTCGCCCTCTCGCTCCATCGAAATGTAATAGAGGCCGAGCACGATATCCTGCGACGGCACGATGATCGGCTTGCCGTTGGCCGGGCTGAGGATGTTGTTGGTCGACATCATCAACACGCGCGCCTCGAGACGAGCCTCCAGGGACAGCGGCACGTGAACCGCCATCTGGTCGCCGTCGAAGTCGGCGTTGAAGGCCGCACAGACCAGCGGATGAAGCTGGATGGCCTTGCCCTCGATGAGCTTCGGCTCGAACGCCTGAATCCCCAGTCGGTGCAGCGTCGGCGCCCGGTTCAAGAGGACCGGGTGCTCGCGGATGACCTCCTCGAGGATGTCCCACACCTCCGGCCGTTCCTTCTCGACCATCCGCTTGGCGGCCTTGATGGTGGTGGCCATGCCGTAGAGTTCGAGTTTCGAATAAATGAACGGCTTGAACAGCTCCACCGCCATCTTCTTGGGCAGGCCGCACTGGTGCAGCATCAATTCGGGCCCGACCACGATCACCGAACGACCTGAATAGTCGACCCGCTTGCCCAGCAGGTTCTGCCGGAAACGGCCCTGTTTGCCCTTCAGCATGTCGGCCAGCGACTTGAGCGGCCGCTTGTTGGCGCCCGTGATGGCGCGGCCGCGGCGGCCATTGTCGAACAGGGCGTCGACCGCTTCCTGAAGCATGCGCTTCTCGTTGCGCACGATGATGTCGGGGGCGTGCAGTTCGATCAGCCGCTTCAGCCGGTTGTTGCGGTTGATCACGCGACGGTAAAGGTCGTTGAGATCGGACGTCGCGAAGCGGCCTCCGTCCAGCGGAACCAGCGGGCGCAGTTCCGGCGGAATAACCGGGATGACCTCGAGGATCATCCATTCCGGCCGCGACCCCGACTCCAGAAACGCCTCGACCAGCTTCAGACGCTTGACCAACTTCTTGCGCTTGGCCTCGGAGTTGGTCTCGATCAGTTCGCCGCGAAGGGTCTCGCACTCCTCGTCAAGGTCGATCGTGGCCAGCATGTCGCGGATGGCCTCGGCCCCGATACCGACGGTGAAGGCATCCTCGCCGTATTCCTCGACGGCGTTCTGGTACTGGTCCTCCGTCAACATTTCCTTGAGCTTCAGCGGCGTCAAACCGGGCTCGACGACGACATAGTTCTCGAAATAGAGAACCCGCTCGAGATCCTTGAGCGTCATGTCGAGAAGAAGCCCGATGCGGCTGGGCAGCGACTTCAGGAACCAAATGTGGGCCACCGGGGAAGCCAGTTCGATGTGGCCCATGCGTTCGCGCCGCACCTTCTGGAGCGTCACCTCGACGCCGCATTTCTCGCAGGTGATGCCCTTGTATTTCATGCGCTTGTACTTTCCGCACAAGCATTCGTAGTCCTTGATGGGACCGAAGATGCGGGCGCAGAACAGCCCGTCCCGTTCCGGCTTGAAAGTCCGATAGTTGATGGTCTCGGGCTTCTTGATTTCGCCGAACGACCAAGACCGGATGCGCTCCGGGCTGGCGATGGAAATACGGATCTGATCGAAGCGCTGGGTGCCGCCGACCTGCCCGAATACCTTCATGAGTTCATTCATATGCCGTCCTCCTCGCTTCGATTCAGCGGCTAAAACTTGCGCTGGTTCAGCTCGACATTGAGGCCGAGCGAGTGCAGTTCCTTGACCAGCACGTTGAAGGACTCCGGAATACCGGCTTCGAAATTGTCCTCGCCGCGGACGATGGATTCGTAAACCTTCGTCCGGCCGGCCTGGTCGTCAGACTTCACGGTCAGCATCTCCTGGAGGGTATAGGCGGCGCCGTAGGCTTCGAGCGCCCAAACCTCCATTTCGCCAAACCGCTGTCCGCCGAACTGCGCCTTGCCCCCCAGCGGCTGCTGGGTCACCAGGCTGTAAGGCCCGATGGAGCGCGCGTGAATCTTGTCGTCGACCAGATGGTGGAGCTTGAGCATGTAGATGTAGCCCACCGTAACCTTCCGGTCGAAGGTTTCGCCGGTGCGGCCGTCGATCAGCGTCACTTGGCCGGACGCGTCAAGACCGGCCTGCTTGAGCATGTCGATGATGTCGCTCTCGCGCGCTCCGTCGAACACCGGCGAGGCAATCGGCACGCCGTTCCGCAGGTTCTCGGCAAGCACCAGGGTCTCCTGGTCGTCGAGATCCGCCACCTGCTGCTTAAAGATGGTCGGGCCGTAAACGCCCTTCAAAGTATTACGCAGTTTCTTCGCGTCGCCGTCGCCGCGCACCGTGTCAAGCATCTCGCCGATCTGCCTGCCCAACCCCGCGCAGGCGAAGCCGAGATGGGTTTCGAGGATCTGCCCGACATTCATGCGCGATGGCACGCCCAGCGGATTGAGCACGATATCGACCTGGGTGCCGTCCTCCAGATAGGGCATGTCTTCGATGGGAACGATCTTGGAAACGACGCCCTTGTTGCCGTGACGACCGGCCATCTTGTCTCCCGGCTGCAGCTTGCGCTTCACCGCGACGAAGACCTTGACCATCTTCATGACGCCTGGCGGCAGTTCGTCGCCGCGCTGCAGCTTCTCTACCTTATTCTCGAACCGACCCTGCAGCTTGGCGATGCTCTCCTCGAATTGCTTCTTCAGCGCCTCGACGTCCTGCATCACCTTGTCGGTGCCGACGACGATCTGGGCGCACTGTCCGGGAGTGAACCGATCGAGGATCTCCTCGGTCAGCTTGACGCCCGGCTCCAGGCCCTTGGGACCGCCCACCGCCTTGCGGTTCAGCAGGAGAGACCGCAGACGCTGGTTGAAATTGCGCTCCAGGATGGCGCGCTCATCGTCCCGGTCCTTGGCCAGATGTTCGATCTCGGCCCGCTCGATGGCCAACGCGCGCTCGTCCTTGTCGACGCCGCGCCGCGAGAAGACGCGAACCTCGACGATGGTGCCGGTCACTCCCGGCGGCAGCCGCAGCGACGTGTCGCGCACGTCATGCGCCTTTTCGCCGAAAATGGCCCGAAGCAGTTTCTCCTCCGGCGTCATCGGCGACTCGCCCTTCGGCGTAACCTTGCCGACCAGGATGTCACCCGCCTGGACCTCGGCGCCGATGTAGACGATGCCGGCCTCGTCGAGGTTGCGCAGCGCTTCCTCGCCGACATTGGGAATGTCGCGGGTGATTTCCTCCTGCCCGAGCTTGGTGTCGCGCGCCATCACCTCGAACTCCTCGATATGGATAGAGGTGAACACGTCATCGCTGACGATGCGTTCCGAGATGAGGATGGAGTCCTCGAAGTTGTAGCCGTTCCAAGGCATGAAGGCGACGAGGACGTTGCGCCCGAGGGCCAACTCGCCCAATTCCGTCGAAGGGCCGTCGGCGATGATGTCGCCCGCCTCCACCCGGTCGCCCACCCGGACCAGCGGCCGCTGGTTGATGCAGGTATTCTGGTTGGAGCGCTGGAACTTGAGCAGGGTGTAAATGTCGACGCCCGGCGCCGAATGCGACGTTTCCTCGGTCGCCTGGACGACGATGCGGGTGGCGTCCACTTGGTTGACCACGCCCGAGCGGCGGGCAACGATGGTGGCCCCCGAATCGCGCGCCACCGCGCCTTCCATGCCGGTCCCGACGATCGGGGCCTCGGCGCGAACCAGCGGCACCGCCTGACGCTGCATGTTCGAGCCCATCAGAGCGCGGTTGGCGTCATCGTTTTCGAGGAACGGGATGAGCGCGGCCGCCACCGACACCAGTTGCTTCGGCGAAACGTCGATGTAGTCGATGTCGTCGGGACGGACCATCAGATAGTCGCCACCCCGTCGGCAGCTCACCAAATCCGTAGCGAAGCGGCCGTTCTCGTCGACCTCGGCATTCGCCTGAGCGATGGTGAACTTGCCCTCCTCCATCGCCGACAGGTATTGAACTTCGTCGGTCAGAACGCCGTTCTCGACCTTGCGGTACGGCGTTTCGATAAACCCGTACTTGTTGACCCGCGCAAAGGTCGCCAGACTGTTGATGAGGCCGATGTTGGGACCTTCCGGCGTTTCGATCGGGCAGATCCGGCCGTAATGGGTGGGGTGGACGTCGCGCACCTCGAAGCCGGCCCGTTCGCGGGTCAGACCACCCGGCCCAAGCGCCGACAGGCGCCGCTTGTGGGTGATTTCCGACAGCGGATTGGTCTGATCCATGAATTGGCTGAGCTGCGATGATCCGAAGAACTCGCGCACGGCGCCGGCCGCCGGCTTGGCGTTGATTAGATCGTGCGGCATCACGGTATCGATGTCGACCGAGCTCATCCGCTCGCGGATGGCCCGTTCCATGCGCAACAGCCCGATGCGGTACTGATTCTCCATGAGTTCGCCGACCGAGCGGACGCGCCGGTTGCCCAAGTGGTCGATGTCGTCGATTTCGCCGCGCCCGTCCTTGAGCTCGACCATGACCTTGACCACCGCCAGGATGTCCTCCTTACGCAGCGTGCGCAGGGTGTCTTCGGTCTTGAAGCCCAGGCGTGAGTTCATCTTGACGCGGCCGACAGCCGACAGGTCGTAACGCTCGTTATCGAAGAACAGGCCGTGGAACAGGGCTTCCGCCGTTTCCAGGGTGGGCGGCTCGCCCGGGCGCATCACACGATAGATGTCGATCAACGCCTCTTCGCGCGACGCGTTCTTGTCGATCGCCAGGGTATTGCGGATATACGGGCCGACGTTGATGTGGTCGATCGCCAACGTGGGGATCGTCTCGACGTTTGCGGCCTCAAGCACTTCCAGAACCGACTCGGTGATCTCCTCGCCGGCCTCGACGTAGACCTCGCCAGTCGCCTCGTTGATGAGGTCCTCGGCAACGTAATGGCCGATGAGGTCGTTCTTGGGAACCAGTTGCTCCTCCAGCCCCTGCTCCTGGATCTGGCGGAGCATGCGCGCGGTCAGCTTGGTGCCGGCCTCGGCCACCACCTTACCGGTCTTGGCGTCGACCAGGTCGACGGCAAGCTTGGCACCCTTCATGCGCTGCGGCAGGAAAGGCGTGCGCCATCCCTTGTCGGTGCGGCTGAAGACCACCTGGTCGTAGAAATAGTTGAGAATCTCCTCGGGGCTCATCCCGGCGATCTCGGTCGAGTCGAGCGACTTGCCGTCCTTCGCCCTCTCTGCCCGGAGCGCTTCTGTGGCGGCGCCATCAAGCGCCATCAGCATGGTCGTCACCGGCAGCTTGCGCCGGCGGTCTATGCGGACGTAGATCAGATCCTTGGCGTCGAACTCGAAGTCCAGCCACGAACCGCGATAGGGAATGACGCGCGCGGCAAACAGGAACTTGCCCGACGAATGGGTCTTGCCCTTGTCGTGGTCGAAGAAGACGCCGGGCGAGCGATGCATCTGCGAAACGATGACGCGCTCGGTGCCGTTGATGACGAACGTGCCGTTCGCCGTCATCAGCGGCATGTCGCCCATGTAGACGTCCTGCTCCTTGATGTCGCGCACGGAACGCGACCCGGTGTCCTCGTCGACATCCCAGACCACGAGGCGAAGCGTCACCTTCAGGGGCGCCGCATAGGTCATGCCCCGCTGCTGGCACTCCTCGACGTCGTACTTCGGCTCCTCGAACTGGTACCGAACAAACTCCAGCGTGCCCCGTTCGGAAAAATCCGTGATCGGGAACACGGACTTGAAGACTTCCTGGAGGCCGGTGTCGGTACGCTCTTCTGGCCGCGTATCCCTTTGCAGGAACTGTTCATACGAGGTCTTCTGGACCTCGATGAGGTTGGGCATCGGCGCAATCGTCGACAGCCTGCCAAAATCCTTGCGAATACGCTTGCGACCGGTAAAGGACATAGCCATTACAATTCCCCGCAGTGTGCTATCCGTTTTCCGCCCGCTATCCGTTCGACCACCGCCGCCGCCGGAAACGAGACCGTGAAATGGCCCCTTTCAGGGCCTCGGCGCCGGCTTCACCCGAAGAGGCTCGGCGCCTGTAACGTCGCCACATCCACTTTTCCCGGCCGCGGCAAGGCCAATACGGGCGGATGTGTTAGAAGACCGGTCGGGCCGGATGGCGGAAAACCCCAAAAGGGCTCCCCCATCCGGCCCCAGGCCGGCATTAGGCGAAGCTGGCGTCTTGCGCCAACCGCGGCACCCTACTTCAGTTCCACCGTCGCGCCGGCGGCTTCCAGCTTCTTCTTGATCTCCTCGGCCTCGTCCTTCTTCACGCCTTCCTTGACCGGCTTCGGCGCGCCTTCGACGAGATCCTTGGCTTCCTTCAGTCCGAGGCCGGTGATGGCGCGGACTTCCTTGATGACGTTGATCTTCTGATCGCCGAAAGAGGCGAGAACGACGGTGAACTCGTCCTTCTCCTCGACCGGGGCGGCGGCAGCGCCGGGAGCCGCGGCAGCGACCGCGACCGGAGCGGCGGCGGAGACGCCCCACTTTTCCTCGAGCATCTTGCTGAGTTCGGCGGCCTCCATGACGGTGAGGCTCGACAGATCCTCGACGATTTGTTGCAGATTGGCCATTTCTAACTTTCTCCTAGGCTTGAACTGTCAGTAACGGATGGTCGCCACGCTTACGCGGCTTCCCCTTTTTGGGCATACGCGCCAAGGACGCGGGCAATCTGCCCGCCAGGCGCCTGAAGCAGGCTGGCAATGCGGGCTGCCGGCGCGGTCAGCAGGCCAATGATCCTGGCCCTCGACTGATCCAGCGACGGAAGGCTTGCCAAGGCCTTGACGCCTTCGGCGTCAAACAGGGCCTCGCCAACCGCTCCGCCAAGGATGATCAGCTTCTCGTTATCCTTGGCAAAGTTCGCGGTGACCTTCGCGGCCGCCACCGGATCGGCCGAAAAGGCAATCGCCGTCGGTCCGGTGAAAAGGTCGCTCAGCCCCTCGTACTTCGTGCCCGCCAGGGCAAGACGCGTGAGCCGATTTTTGGTGATCTTGAAGCTGGCACCGCCTTCGCGCATCTGTCCGCGGAGCTTGGTGATTTCGGCAACGGTCATACCCGAGTAGTGGGTAACGACCATGGCCTCCGTCTCCTCGAACGTCTGATGCATCGAGGCGACCAGGGCTTCCTTTTGCGATCGGTCCACAGATCGTCTCCAGTTTTTGGCTCAAGTCCCGGTCCCTTGGGGCCGGAGCCTGACGCCGATGGACTTCTGGCCCCCTCGACGTCGCGAGGGAACCGGTTCTCCTGTCCGCTGCGTCAGTTCAAGCCGTCTGCGGGCGTTTCGGCGAAACGCCCGAAAAACGGTTCTCGACACTGTCTGTGCAGGCGGGTCGCCCCTTTAGGCCGCCGGCAGATCGAAATCAGCCTTGGGCACCTACAGTCTTGGACAGGTCCGGGGCAACTTCAACCCCGGCCGCCTTCCGCCCCCTTGCGGGGCCGGAAGGTAGCTCTTCAGGCGAGGCCGGCTCAGCCGCCGACCAGGTTCGCCACGTTCAATTTCACGCCCGGCCCCATGGTGGAGCTCAGGCTGATGGCCTTGAGATACGTTCCCTTGGCCCCGCTCGGCTTGGCCTTGTTGATGGCATCAACAAACGCCTTGATGTTCTCGGCAATCGCATCGTCGGTGAAGCTGGCCTTGCCCACCCCCGCATGGATGATGCCGGCCTTCTCGACGCGGAACTCGATCTGCCCGCCTTTGGCGGCCTTCACCGCTTCGGCGACGTCGTTGGTGACCGTGCCCAGCTTGGGGTTCGGCATCAGGCCGCGCGGACCGAGAATCTTGCCCAGCCGGCCGACCACCGCCATCATGTCAGGCGTCGCGATGCAGCGGTCGAACGCGATATCGCCGGCCGACACCTTCTCGGCCAAGTCGTCGGCGCCGACGATGTCGGCTCCCGCCGCCTCGGCGGCCTTCGCCTTGTCGCCTTTGGCAAAAACGGCGACACGCAGCGACTTGCCGGTACCGTTGGGAAGCAACACCACGCCCCGCACCATCTGATCGGCGTGCCGGGGATCGACGCCCAGATTGATGGCGATCTCCACGGTCTCGTCGAACTTGGCCTTGGCGCCGGTCTTGATCAGCTTGATCGCCTCGGCCAGATCGTATTGGGCTTGGCGGTCGACGCCTTCATAGGCCACACGCAGCCGTTTTCCTTTGCTCGCCATGGCCTATTCCCCCACGACTTCGATGCCCATGGAACGCGCCGAACCAATGATCATCTGGGAGGCAGCCTCGATGTCCTTGGTGTTGAGGTCCGGCAACTTCTTTTCGGCGATCTCGCGAACCTGCGCCATGGTGACGGAAGCCACCGTCTCCTTGCCGGTTGTCGCCGCCGCCTTGGTGATGCCGGCCGCCTTCTTGAGGAAGTAGCCGACGGGCGGCGTCTTGGTGACGAACGAGAACGTCCGGTCGCGATACGCGGTGATCACCACGGGGATCGGCATGCCCGGCTCAAGCTTGGAGGTCTGGGCGTTGAACGTCTTGCAGAATTCCATGATGTTGAGGCCGGCCTGGCCCAGCGCCGGCCCGATGGGCGGCGACGGGTTGGCTTGCCCGGCAGGCACCTGCAGCCTGATGTAACCTTGAATCTTCTTTGCCATTTTTTCCCTCTGTCATCAGTCTTCATCGGGGATGCGGTGCGGCCATGGCGGGCCTCCCGCATCGGAACCGCCGCCCCCCATGGAACGGCGGAATGCGTCTACAGCTTCTCGACCTGCGAGTACTCCAGTTCCACCGGCGTGGCCCGACCGAAGATCGAAACCGACACCTTAAGGCGGGCCCGCTCCTCATCCACTTCCTCGACGTTGCCGTTGAACGAGGTGAACGGCCCGTCGCTAACCCGCACCTGATCGCCGATCTCGAAGGACACCGACATCTTGGGCCGATCGAGTCCTTCCTCGACCTGATGCATGATCCGCTGCGCCTCGGCCTCCGAAATCGGCGTCGGCCGACCGCGCCCACCGAGGAATCCCGTCACTTTCGGGGTGTTCTTCACCAAGTGCCAGGTTTCGTCGGTCATTTCCATCTGCACGAGAACATAGCCCGGAAAGAACTTGCGCTCAGAATTGACCTTGGTGCCGCGGCGCACCTCGACCACTTCCTCCATCGGCACCAGAACCTTCAGGATCAGTTCGGCCATGCCGGTCTGCTTGGCCTGTTCCTCGATCGACTGGGCGACCTTCTTCTCGAATCCGGAATAGACGTGAATCACGTACCAGTTGGCAGCCATCATCACCCCCCGAACCCAAAAATCGCACGCATGCCAATCGCCAGGATCTCATCGACCAGGAAAAAGAACAGCGCCGCCAGAATGACCATCAAAAAAACCATCGCGGTCGACACCATGGTTTCCTTGCGCGTCGGCCATGTGACCTTGGCGACTTCCTGGCGTACTTCCTGGACGAACTGCGCTGGATTGGTTTTTGCCATAATCGCCTACAAGGGGGTTCGGGTCGGGATTTAAGCTATGCGTCGTCTAAATGCAATGGCAGGAGTGGAGGGGCTCGAACCCCCAACCCCCGGTTTTGGAGACCGGTGCTCTAGCCAATTGAGCTACACTCCTATGCCGATGCGTCTTGCCTTTCAGGGTCGCCGGCCGTGCCGGCCATGGTGAAACCGGCGCCGCGGCGGCATGGCCCAAGGCCAAAACCTGCGGCGCCGGTATTTCTTCCAATTACTCGATGATCGATGCGACGACGCCGGCGCCCACGGTGCGGCCACCCTCGCGGATGGCAAACCGAAGACCTTCCTCCATGGCGATCGGCGCAATCAGGTCGATCTCCATCGTCACGTTGTCGCCCGGCATGACCATCTCGGTCCCTTCCGGCAAAACAACCGTCCCCGTCACATCCGTCGTCCGGAAGTAAAACTGCGGACGGTAGTTCCCAAAAAACGGCGTGTGGCGGCCACCCTCTTCCTTCGTCAGAATGTACGCCTCAGCCTTGAACTTCGTGTGCGGCGTAATCGAACCAGGCTTCGCAACAACCTGACCCCGCTCAACATCGTCTCGCTTCGTCCCGCGAAGCAGGACACCAATGTTGTCCCCAGCCTCACCCTGGTCCAAAAGCTTCCGGAACATCTCAACACCCGTGCAAACCGTCTTCTGCGTCGCCCGGATCCCTACAAGCTCAACTTCCTCGCCAACCTTCACGATACCGCGCTCAACTCGGCCCGTAACAACCGTCCCACGACCCGAAATCGAGAAAACATCCTCAATCGGCATCAAAAACGGCTGGTCCTTCGGGCGATCCGGCTGCGGAACATACGCGTCAACCGCATCCATCAACGCCAAAATCGACGACTTGCCAATCTCATCGTCCCGCCCCTCAAGCGCCGCCAACGCCGAACCCTTGATGATCGGAATGTCGTCCCCCGGAAACTCGTAGCTCGACAAAAGCTCCCGGAGCTCCATCTCAACAAGCTCCAACAACTCAGGGTCGTCAACCTGATCAACCTTGTTCATGTAAACCACAAGCGCCGGAACACCAACCTGACGGGCCAAAAGAATGTGCTCGCGAGTCTGCGGCATCGCTCCGTCCGCAGCCGAAACAACCAAAATCGCCCCGTCCATCTGCGCCGCGCCCGTGATCATGTTCTTGATGTAGTCCGCGTGACCAGGGCAGTCCACGTGCGCGTAATGACGCTTCGCCGTCTGATACTCAACATGCGCCGTCGCAATCGTGATCCCGCGCGCCTTCTCCTCCGGCGCCTTGTCAATCTGGTCAAACGGCGTGAACTCCGCCCCACCAGCCTCAGCCAGAACCTTCGTGATCGCCGCCGTCAACGTCGTCTTCCCATGGTCAACGTGACCAATCGTCCCAACGTTGCAATGCGGCTTCGTCCGCTCAAACTTCTGCTTGCCCATGGCTCTGTCTTTCTTCTACCCAGGAATCCCAAAAACGAAAAAGCCTTCCGACCGCCCTTCGACCGGGGTCTGGAGCGGGTGAAGGGAATCGAACCCTCGTCATCAGCTTGGAAGGCTGTTGCTCTACCATTGAGCTACACCCGCGACCCCAGACATCCGACCGAGACGGCTCGATCCACAGCACACTTGGTGGAGGGGGCTGGATTCGAACCAGCGTAGGCGTACGCCAACGGGTTTACAGCCCGTCCCCTTTAGCCACTCGGGCACCCCTCCCAAGTGCGCCGCGACCGCCGGCAAAGCGGCATAACGAGCGCCGGAAATACGAGGATTTGCCGTCTTTTGTCAACGCAAAAACACCAACAGGGCGCATCCACCCTTTCCCGCCGCGTCGATCGCCCCGACGGAAACGATTGAACACACCACGTTTGTCGATATCGTATAGAGCATCATGAGCAAGCGCAAGCCACCAACCCACGGTCCGCGACACACCGCCCGTCAATGCTCCCGACAGCCGGCGTCGCCGGGCGAGTCGCCCCGCCCCGCGCCATCGGGCGATGCCGCCTGGCTGTTCGGCCTCCATGCCGTCGGCGCGGCCCTGGCCAACCCAGGCAGGCGGCACCATCGTCTGCTGGCAACCCGACAAGGGGAGGAAGGGCTGGGCGACGTCGCGGCCGGACTCGACCTCAAGGTCCAGATCGTCGACAGGCGGGAGATCGAGCGCCTGCTGCCGGCCGGCGCCGTTCACCAGGGGGTGGCCCTGCTGGCCGATCCACCCCCGGAAGCCGACATCGAGGACGTCCTGGCCGCCGCCCCCGAGCGGGCGACCCTGGTGGTGCTGGACCAGGCGACGGACCCGCGCAACATCGGCGCCGTGCTCCGCGCCGCCGCCGCCTTCGACGCCAGTGCTGTGATCATGCCGGAACGTCATGCTCCGGGCGCCAGCGGGGTCTTGGCCAAGGCGGCGTCGGGGGCCCTGGAAACCGTGCCGCTGATCCGCGTGACCAACTTGGCGCGCACATTGGAACGCCTCAAGGAAGCCGGTTTCTGGTGCATCGGCCTGGATGGCGACGGCGCCACAATGATCGCCGAGGCCGACCTTGCGGGACGCCTCGCCCTGGTGCTGGGGGCCGAGGGGACCGGCCTCAGAAGGCTGACCCGCGAGCACTGCGACCTGGTGGTCCGCATCCCCATCAGCCCGCGGATCGAAAGTCTCAATTTGGCGACCGCGGCGGCCATCGCCCTTTACGAGGTCGCCCGCCGGACGCCGTGACTTGCGGCCGACCATCGCCCGCGCTATCGTCTTGGCGTTTTCCGCCCCACCGGGACACCGGCCGAAGCCGATCAGCGGCAAGGCCACTCGAGATCAAGGCCGGCGTAGCTCAGTTGGTAGAGCGCCTGATTTGTAATCAGGATGTCGGGGGTTCGAATCCCTCCGCCGGCACCAGTTTCTTTTCCGCTTTCCGGGCGCCGCCTAGCGGATACTGGTCCAGGTCCGCAAGACGAATTTCTCCACCTCCAC
>JAVEYE010000005.1:0-35121 GCA_034003665.1 Rhodospirillales bacterium
GCAGGGCCCGCCGTTCGAAGGGTTCGGTCGCGACCCGCAGCGGAATCTCGGTGTGGATGGCCCGGGCCAGGTCGAAGAGAAGAACCGGGGGGCCGGCCCGCAATGTGAGGACGACCTCGCAGAAGGCAGGAACGGCCGTTCCGTCCTCCGCTTCGCCGGTGTGGACGGTCACAAGGATTTCCTGGTCTTCCGCCGGCATCAGGCGGCGGCTGATGCGGCGAAGGTCGAGGCGCAGTACCGGTTCCAGGCGCAGACCCGGCAGCGGCGTGATCAAGCGGCGCAGGTCGATATCATCGACAGCCGACGGATCGGGTTCGGCTGTGGCCAGCGGGTTCTCCCAGTCCCGGTTGATGCGCTCGCCATCGACCATCGTGCCCGCCACCCGTACGATCTGGACATGGCGCCGCCCGCTCCGCCTGATTTCGAGGACGACGCCGGCCGACCGCAGTTGGCGATCAGGGGTGTCGAAATAGGTGACGGCCAGCCGGCGGGTGGTCGGACGACGGGGGGAAGGCCCGGCGACGGCGGCAAGACGCAGCAGCCGCGCCGAATCCTCGGGACTGATTTCCAATCTTAGGGTGGTCGGCTGCGCCATCTCGGAATCCCGGCGGGTCGTGGCCTAAACCTGCCGGAACATCTCCGGCCCTGCCCGGTTTCGCGACGCAGACGCCCGCGACAGGGTCGACATCAACCCCCAGGCCGCGTACACCATAGGGTGATTTTGCGACACGTGCAAAGGACGGAATGTGACGACAGCGCGGAAGGTACGGGGCAAGGCGGCGACCATCGAAATGGCCGGCGCAGCAGGGCGGATCGGTGTCGTCGACATCGGCTCCAACACCGTCCGTTTGGTTGTTTACGAGGTGCCGGCCAGGCTGCCGTTTCCGCTCTTCAACGAGAAGGCCCAGTGCGAACTTGGGCGCGGGCTCGGCGACAGCGGGCGGCTTAATCCCGAAGGTGTCGAGGCGGCGTTCCGGGCGCTCGGGCGGTTCGTGCCGCTGGCCCACGTCATGGGCGTCGACCGCCTCGAGCTGGTGGCGACGGCGGCGGTCCGCGAGGCGTCTGACGGTGCCGCATTCGCCGCCGAGATCGAGCGGCGCTTCGGTCACCGGGTCGACGTCATCGACGGCGCCAAGGAGGCTCAACTGACGGCGCTTGGCGTGCTCAGCGGCGTCCCGGATGCCGACGGCATTCTCGGGGATCTCGGGGGCGGCAGCCTCGACCTGGTGGCCCTCGATGGGGGCTCCTTCGGCCACACGGCGACCTTGCCGCTTGGCCATTTGCGTCTGGCGCGGGCTCCCGGCGGGCGCGGCAAGACCGTCGACTTGGTGGAGGCCCACTTGGCGACGGCGCCCTGGCTGACGGACGGAAGGGGGAGGGATCTCTATGCCGGCGGCGGCGCCTGGCGAAGCATCGCCAAGGTGTTCCTCCATCAACTCGACTGGCCGCTCCGCGTCATCGACAACTTCGCGGTCGACGGCGCCGAGGCGGGGCGGTTGCTGGACGTGCTGGCCCGGCTCGGCCCGAGTTCGATCCGCCGGATGCCGTTCGTGTCGCGTCGCCGATTGGAGGCGCTGCCGCTCGCCGCCCTGGTTCTCGAGAAACTGATCGCCGTGGTGCGCCCGGCCCGCCTGGTCTTTTCGGGATTTGGCATGCGCGAGGGCCGTATGTTGGAATGTCTGCCGGAGGACATGCGGCTCCAGGATCCACTGATCGCCGGCTGCCTCGGCCATGCCGAGCGCAACGGCCGGTTCAGCGCCCATGGAGAGGAAATCCTGGCCTGGATGGCGCCGCTGTTCGATGACGACCCGCCCGTCCACGCCCGGTTGCGCCTGGCGGCCTGCCTTGTCAGCGACATCGCCTGGAGCGTCCATCCCGACTACCGGCCTGAAAACGCCTTCCATCGGGTCCTGCGCTTGCCGTTCGCCGGACTGACCCATCGCGACCGGGCATGGCTGGCATTGGCGATCTATTCCCGCTACGGCGGCGACGTCGGCGATTCGCTGGCCGCGCCCGTTCTGCCCCTCGTCGATGAGGCGGCGAGGGCGTCGGCCGTCAAGACCGGTCTTGCCCTTCTGCTCGCCCACACGCTGTCGGGCGGCGCCCCGGGCCTGTTGGGGGCGACGAGCCTTCGGCGCACGCCCGATGATCTTGTCCTCGACCTGCCGAAGGATGACGCCATCTTCCAAAGCGAAGCGGTCGAGCGTCGCTTGGCCCAACTTGCCAAGACGGCGGGCCTGAAGGCGCGGGTCATGACGGGAAAGTAGCTGCCGAACGGAACGAAGAAAAAAGAAGGAATGACCAAATGGACTCGAAAATCGCCGCCGCCTTGAACCTCAAACATCATCCCGTGGCCGTCATCTTTGCCGACGTTAAACCCGAAAGCGCCACGCAGTTCAAGGAAGGCAAGTGGGGCTGCGTGATGGCCATGTTCGCCGGCGCCGCCCGGGGCAAGACCGCCGTCTTCGATGCGAAGACCTATGGATGCTGGGGCGGCGGCGTCGGGCTGGGATTCGGCAACGCGTATGAGGATTTTCCGGGCGGCGTGGATTGCTTCGCCCACTTCCTGTCGATTGGCAACGACGCCTGGGAAAAAGGCCGGAAAGTGGCGGTCGGCGTCGAGCAGGCCGCCGGCGCGCGGTTCGCCGACGATTTTCGCGTTGGCGAACGCTATGTAAAGAGCCCCGCGTTGGTGAAACGATGGATCGACGAACTGCCCATCGAGGAGCCGGCGTCGCGTTACGCGGTGTTCAAGCCGCTGGCCGAGATCGACCCGGCACAAGAGGTGCCGGCCACCGTGGTGATGGTGGCCAATGCGGACCAGATCTCGGCACTGGTGATCCTTGCCAACTACGCTGGGCCGGGGCGGGACAATGTGACCATCCCGTGGGCGGCGGGTTGCCAGAACATCGGCCTGCTGCCATTGCGCGAAGGCCAGTCGGACCATCCCCGGGCGGTGGTCGGCCTCACCGATATTTCCGCCCGCAAATACGTCCGCAAGACGCTCGGCGCCGACGTCCTGACTTTCGCGATGCCCTGGTCGCTCTTCCTGGAAATGGAAGACAATGTCGAAGGCAGCTTCCTGGAGCGGCCAAGCTGGGCAAGCCTTCAGTCGCCGGCACCGTGAAGGGAAGGGCGTCGTTCCCTACGCCTGGCTCGATACGTTCATGAGCACGAGGCCGCCGACAATCAGAAGGGCGGCGATGATCCGCATCCCGCTGGCCGCTCCGCCCAGGAGGACGATGCCGACGACGAAGGCGCCGACCGTGCCGATCCCCGTCCACACCGCGTAGGCGGTGCCCAGCGGCAGCGAACGCATCGCCCAGGCAAGCAGCACGAAGCTTACGACCATGGTGAGGACCGTGAAAACGCTTGGCCAGGGGCGGGTGAAACCCGCCGACTGCTTCATGGCAGTGGCCCAGGCAATTTCGAACAGACCGGCGATGATCAACGCAATCCAAGCCACGGCAGCCCCCATCGATTGACCTGCCGGGCCGTCCCGGTCTTGATACCCTTGGCGGGGCGAGAACGTGGTCGTCGCGCCGTTCATCTGGGATCAAAGGCCGGGTGAGTCAACGGCCGCTGGCAGGAAGGCGGCAGAACGTCAGCCGTCCCTGCCGACGAACCTTGCGAACCCTTCGATGAAGTCTGCCAATCGTTTCCGCGTGTCCTCGTCGGTCAGGTTGCCGTCCCTGTCGAACAGGGTGCCGGCCCTGGCCACCAGCAGGCGGCCCTCGAACCACGGCCGCGTCCCCAGGGTGCGCAGCACCGGCAGCCAGTGGGCCTGGGCGAGCGTCGTACCGAAGTTGCCTGGCGACGCACCCATCAGCGCCACCGGCTTGCCCTTGAAAAGCTCGCCTTCGCCGGGCGGCCGGCTCATCCAGTCGAGGGCGTTTTTGAAGACGCCGGGAATGCCGTTGTTGTATTCCGGCGTCACCATCAGCAGCCCGTCGGCCGCTTTCAAGGCGTCCTTGAGGGTGGCCACCGACTCGGGCACGCCTTCGGCGGCCTCGACGTCGGCGTCATAGAGCGGCACGCCGTGAAGCGTCCGGGCGTCGATCGTGACGCCGGGCGGCGCCGCGTCGGCGGCGGCCCGCAGCAGCGCCGTGTTGTAAGAGGCCCTGCGCAGGCTGCCGGAGAGTCCAAGGATGTGGGTCATGTGCGTTCCTCACCGTTGCGCCAGTGGCGGAGTAGCGGGCCGGCGGCGCCATAGACGGGGCAGGTGGCGGGCGGCGCCACCCGCGCGATGGCGGCCGCCGCGCGGTCGTGCTCGGCCGGGTCTCCCCACAGCAGGTCGGGGCTGATGCCGCCGGGGTAGGCGCCGACGACCACAAGGTCGGGGCTGGCCCGCTCGCGCTTGTGCCCGGTGCCGGCCGGTAGCACCACGACATCGCCGGCGGCCAAGTCGACCGTGGCGCCTTCGGGCCCGCCCAAGGTGACGGTCGCCCGGCCGGCGACGATGCCCAGCACCTCGTGGCCGGTCGAATGGAAGTGGTGGTCCGCATAAATCCCGTTGCGCCAGGCGCCGGGCCAGCCGTTGGCAGCAAACAGGGCGGCGCAGGCCGCGGCGTCGACTGCGTCAGGGACCAGCGCGCCGCGATAGAGCAGGGCCGGCAGGGCCGGGTTGTTGGGGATCCGCCCGTCGTCCGCGAACGTCAGGCTCTCCACCTCCAGGGCGTCAACCGGTACCGGCATCGTCCCCTCGCTTCGATGATTCCGCAGTCATCCCTGGCATATGGGCAACCGGACCGGCTCGGTCAAACCGAATTCCGGAGGATGGTACGGACGACTTCGTTTTACTCATCCGAACCGACCGTCGGAAGCGTCTCGATTATCCCGCTTAACGGGCGGGCGCCTACTCCGGCTTGACCGGGATGACCGCCAGACGGCGACCCTGGATGGCCAGCGCGATCTCGCCGCGGCATAGCTTGAGCGCGTCGTCCCCGAAAACCTCGCGGCGCCAGCCGTGCATCGCGGGAACCGCCGCTTCCTCGCCGAACGCCGCGATCAGGTCGAGATCGTCTGACGAGGCCACCAGTTTCTGGGCGGCGCCCGATTCCTCGGCCTTCATCTTCAGAAGCACCTTAAGCAGTTCGATCACCGGACCGAGGCCGTTCGGCATTAGCGGCCGGTTGACGGGCGGCGGGCAGTCCTTTTCCGCCACTGCCTTGCCGCGCGCCAGCGCCGCCAGCAGGGCGGCGCCGGCCGGTCCCTCGGCGAGCCTGCGTCCAACGCCACGGGTGCGCGCCAGATCAGTCGGGGTCGTCGGCATGTGATGGGCGATCTCGACCAGGGATTCGTCGCGCAGGACATGGCTGCGCGGCAGATCAAGCCGCTGCGCCTCGAGTTCCCGCCAAGCGGCGATCTCGCGCAGGACGGCCAGGTAGCGCGGGCTGGCCGAGCGGGTCTTGATGCGGCGGAAAACCTCTTCGGGGTTGGGGGCGTAGGTCTCGGTGGACGTCAGCGTACCGATTTCTTCGGCCAGCCAGTCGGCGCGGCCGTTCTGGGAGAGCTTCTTCAGCAGCTTTTCATATACCTTGCGCAGATGGGTGACGTCATCGAGCGCATAGGCGATCTGGCGTTCCGTCAGCGGCCGGGCGGACCAGTCTGTGAACCGCGAGGCCTTGTCGAGCCGGGCGCGCGTCAACTTGCTTACCAACGTCTCGTAGCCGGCGGCGTCGCCGAACCCGCACACCATGGCGGCGATCTGGGTGTCGAAAATGGGCTGGGGGAGCTTTCCGGTCAGGTGATGGAAAATCTCCAGATCCTGGCGCCCCGCGTGGAAGACCTTGAGGATCTGGGGATTGTCCATCAGCCCGAACACCGGCCCGAGGTCGATGCCCTCGGCCAAGGCGTCGATGGCGGCCGCCTCCTCGGCGCCGGCCAACTGGATGACGCAAAGCTTCGGCCAGTAGGTCCGCTCGCGCATGAACTCGGTGTCGACGGTGATGAAGCCGGATTTGGCGATGCGCTCGCAAAACGCGGCAAGTTGGGAACTGTCTGATATCAGGGTCATGAACCGCAGCTATACACACTTTTTCCGCGTCGGCAAAGGGCGTGAAGCGGCCGAACCGACCCCGGCGGGCACCGATGACCCAAGCGGCGCCAATTTTGGAGGGCGGCCGTGGATTGCAGCATGACACCGCTTGACAAACCGCGCGCTTCGTTGTGCTTTGTCGCGCCGAACCGCCCGCGCGCGGAAACCATCAACGACGACAGGAGCAAGTCCCCATGCATCCCTATCGCACCCACACCTGTGGCGAACTCAGGTTGGACCATGCCGGTCAGCAGGCCCGCCTGTCGGGATGGATCAATCGCAAGCGCGATCATGGGAACCTGCTGTTCGTCGACCTGCGCGACCATTACGGGCTGACCCAGTGTGTCATCGACGTGTCGAGCCCGCTGTTCGCCGAGGTCGAAAAAGTGCGCCCGGAGTCGGTGGTGACCGTGACCGGCCGTGTCGTCAAGCGTTCCGACGACACCATCAACCCCAACCTGCCGACCGGCGAGGTCGAACTGGTGGTCGAGGACTTCAACGTGGAATCGGCGGCCGAACAGTTGCCGATGCAGGTGTACGGCGATACCGAGTATCCCGACGAGATCCGCCTGCGCTACCGATTCCTCGATCTGCGCCGCGAACGGCTGCACAACAACATCATCCTGCGCAACCAGATCATTTCCTCCATCCGTCGGCGGATGATCGAGCAGGGCTTCATGGAATTCCAGACGCCGATCCTGACGGCCAGCTCGCCCGAGGGCGCGCGGGACTTCCTGGTGCCCTCGCGCATCCATCCCGGCAAGTTCTACGCCCTGCCGCAGGCGCCCCAGCAGTTCAAACAGCTGATCATGGTGTCGGGCTTCGATCGCTATTTCCAGATCGCGCCGTGCTTCCGCGACGAGGACGCGCGGGCCGACCGCACGCCGGGCGAGTTCTATCAGCTCGACTTCGAGATGGCCTACGTCACCCAGGATGACGTCTTCGCCGCCATCGAACCGGTGCTGGGCGGCGTGTTCGACGAGTTCTCGGCCGGCCGCACCGTCACCAAGCCGCCGTTTCCCCGCATCACCTATGCCGACGCATTGCTGAAGTATGGTGTCGACAAGCCGGACCTGCGCAATCCCATCGTCATCGCCGACGTCACCGAGGAGTTCCGGGGCGGCGGCTTCGGCCTATTCTCGCGCAACATCGAGACGGGTTCGATCGTGCGCGCCATCCCTGGCCCCGGGGCGGCGGCCAAGCCGCGCAGCTTCTTCGACAAGCTGAACGAGTGGGCCCGCGAGGAAGGGCATGGCGGCCTCGGCTATGCCGTCTTCGCCGACGGCGGCGCCAAGGGCGCCATTGCCAACAACCTGGAGGCCGACCGCCTGGCGCGGGTGCGCGAGAAGGCCGGCGTGGGCGACGGCGACGCCGTTTTCTTCGTATGCGCGGAGAAGAAAGTGGCCGAGAAGTTTGCCGGCCAGGTGCGCGAGCGGATCTGCGACGAGATGGGCCTGCGCGAGAAGAACACCTTCAAGTTCTGCTGGGTGGTCGACTTTCCGATGTACGAGAAGAACGAGGAAACGGGCCAGATCGAATTTTCCCACAACCCGTTCTCGATGCCGCAGGGCGGGCTGGAGGCCTTGAACACCAAGGATCCGCTCGACATCCTGGCCTTCCAGTACGACATCGTCTGCAACGGCATCGAGCTGTCGTCAGGCGCCATCCGGAACCACCGGCCCGAGATCATGTACAAGGCCTTCGAGATCGCCGGCTACGGACCCGAGGTTGTGGAAAGCAAGTTCGGCGGCATGCTGCGCGCCTTCCAGTTCGGGGCGCCGCCGCATGGCGGCTCGGCGCCGGGCATCGACCGCATCGTCATGCTGATCGCCGACGAGGCGAATCTCCGCGAGGTCATCATGTTCCCGATGAACCAGCAGGCCCAGGATCTGTTGATGGGGGCTCCCTCGGAAGTGCGTCCCGAACAACTCCGCGAGCTGCACATCGAGATCAAGCAGCCCAAGGCCAAGGCGAAGACCCCGAAGGCGGCGTCTTAGGGAATATCAGGCGGCGGCTTGGTGCCGCCGGGCCGCCGCAATCAGTCAGTCAGCGCGCCCGTGTTGTCGTACATGAACGGCTTGGCCTCGCCCAGCACCGCGAACTTGTCGGGGTTGGCCTCGATCTCCTCGCGGTAGGGTTCCGACATCCAGATTTTGTGCAGCTTCTTGGTGTTCCTGATGCGCACGATCCGGGCCTTGGCCGGATCGACCCCCAGGCAGGTCTGCACCGCGACCGTTATGGCCTGCCTGTCGTCGTTCAGGATCATCGGGATGCGGGTGGCGTCGGTATTGCGCGACGTGATGGTGTTGGTGTAGGTGGCGCCCAAGTCGGTTTTGTTGAACATGCGCAACGTGATCATGTCGGCGACACCCCAGCCGGTGGCGTTGCCGTGCGATTCCTCGGTGATGTCGAGCAGCACGACGCGGGTGATCGGCGGCGCCACGAAGCCCGGCAGGCGCGAAGCGGCGCGGCCGGTGACGGTGGGGTCCATGCCGGTGCCGCTGATGTTCTTGCCGACCTCGTCGACGATCAGCACGTCAATGGACCCCATCAAGAGCTTGCCCATGACGTCCTTGGCGGAGACCAGCAATTCCTTCTCGCGGGCGACGATGCGCTCGGGCGCAATCGCCTCGATCACGGCCAGGCCGTCGTAGGCGTTCTCGACGAGGCCCAGCCCGAACGTCACGGGCAGAACCTTCAGTTGCTCGGCCGCCGCCTTCGGCATCATCTCGGCGAAGCGGGCGAAGCCCAGGGAATGGAAGACCGTGGCGCCGTGGTGCTTGCCCATGCCAATGATCATCATCTTGCAGAGGCCGCTTTCGTAGTCGCCCTTGTAGCTGGTGTGTGGCTTGATCTTGTTGACCACGACGATGCCGTCGGCGCCGTGCGCGTTCTTGTCGCAATAGAGGGGGATGTCGCCGAGTTTGCTCGACTCGACCACCTCCATGGAGGAGAGGATCGGCACGCCCAGGGCCTCCTCGGTAAGGCCGTAGCCCCTCACCATCTCCAGCTGGCCTTCCGCGGTGCCGCCGCCGTGGCTGCCCATCGCCGGGAAGATGAAGGGCTCGGCACCCCAGGCCTTGAGATGGTCGATCAGCGCGCGGTAAAGCGCGACGCCATCAGGGATGCCGCGGCTTCCCGCCGTGATGGCGATGCGCTTGCCGGCCACGTCCGGCCGTCTGGGCAGGGCGGCCAGGGCCTTCCTCACGGCTTCCCCGACGTCACCGACATCGTCTTCGGGAAAGCGCTGCTCGACCGGCAGCATGCGCGGCAGGGGCAGGGTGTCGCCGCCCGGCAGGGCGATCTTGATGGGATCAAGGGGCATGACTGAAGGCTCCGTTTCCTGGATGGCGCAATCATCGGCCAGCCCGCCTCCGTCGGCAAGACCATACGCGTGAAAAACGCACCGGCCGACGCGAAGGTCGGGTGGCAATGACTCGAGCGGCGTGTCCGCGTCGGGTTACGCCATCAGATTCGTCGGTCGGCAAATCTGGCGGAAGGTTTGGACGATATGGCGGGTGCGTTCGACGAGTTTCGGGCGCCCGGCGTTGTATTTTTCTTCGAAGGCCAAGCGTTCCTCCCATATCCCGAGGAAGTCGCGCGGGCGGTCGGGCTCCGCCTTCTCGCCGGTCAGCACGCCGATCGTCTTGTCGTAGTCGGGGTGGAGCTCGGCCTGAAAGGCCAGCATGGCGTACTCGTCCCACGGCAGGATTCCGGCGACGTAGAGATCCATGCTGGTTTCCGCCATCTGGCGAGGCGACAACCGGCGAATGTCGACGTCGCCGATCAACCGGTGGACCGAAACGCCGCCGCCCGGGACGGACGGCGGCGAAGCGGCCTGGGTCTCGGTCGATGCGGTGGGGGAGGATGTGGATTCCAGCCGAAGCCGCGCATCGGCCCGGAGGGCTGGCGCCGCAGCGGGCGGAAGACTGTCGATGGCAGTGGTCGGATCGATCCTCATGTCCCGCACTTTCGGCCCGGGCGCGGTCTCCCGTCAGTTGTTGGCCGGCGTCCCGTCTGCCTGGTTCGACTTGGTCCGTTTCCGGCGGTACATCTCGCTGTCGGCACGATCGAGCAGGCTGGGCGCGTCGTCTTCGCCGCCATAACTCTGGGTGCCGCAACTGGCCCGCACCATGATGCTCCGACCGTCGATGTTGACGACGGTGCCGTTCAACTGGCTTTCAAGGGCCTGCGCCCGTTTGAGGCCGTCTTCCCACGGCGCCCGGGTCAGGATGACAACGAACTCGTCGCCGCCCACGCGTCCGACGCTGTCGGTCTCGCGGACGCCTTCGCTGAGGAGCCGGGCAACCTGCTTCAATACCTTGTCGCCGGCCGCGTGACCGTAGGTGTCGTTGACGAACTTGAAACCGTCGAGGTCTATGGAAATGAGGATTCCCTGTTCACCGTAGCGTCTGGCCGCCGAAAGGGCGGTGTGGAGCGCACGCTTGATTCCGCGGCGATTGAGCAGGCCGGTCAGCGGGTCGGTCACGGCCATGCGTTCAAGGGAGGCGACCCGCCGTTCCAACTCGCGGAGCTTGGTTTCGGTGTCGACGGCGGCGGCGACCGCAAGCTCGGCGACCTCGCGGCGAAGGGGCGACGCCTCGGAAACGGGATGGCCATGCGGTTTTTCCGCAAGATCGGCCAGCAGGGCGACGGTCGCCACCAGGCTGCTGTCACGTCTGGCTGGCGCCGACTGGATTCGACAGATGGTCTTATGGACGCTCACGATTGGACCTTCGCGGTTGGTTTCAGTGATCGACGCGCGGTTGGGCTTGCCAAATATCACGCAACCTTCGTGCCACCGGTCGACGGGGGCGAAGCACGACTTTTTCCAAGTTCGACGATTGGATCCGCGGCGGTATGCGGCAATTTCTGCCGGGCGTGCCGGTAAAAATTTGCCGCGTTGGGCCTTTTCCACCATCCTGTGGACAGGGCGGACCGAGCGGACGTATGGTCGCGCCATGATCGCCCTTTTCGATACCGTCCTGTCCTCGATGATGTCCCCGCGGTTGGCGGCAGTCGGCCTCGTGGTCGCCGCGATCGGCGGGCTGGCTTGGCCCGGCGTGGCGGATGCCGACGATTTCCTCGGCCACCAGGCCCTTTACCGCGTTTCGCTCCGCTCGGCCGAGACGAAGTCCGGAGTCGTCTCGGTGCGGGGCGCCGTGTTGTATCGGTTCGCCGATGTCTGCGACGGATGGACCGCGGAAAACCGCACCCTGATGCGTCTGGGATATGGCGAGGCGGAAGAAAGCGAGACCGAATGGAGCCACGTGAGTTGGGAGGCGAAGGACGGACTGAGTTTCCGTTTCCACGTCCGTGACATCCGTGACGGCCAGTTGGTCGAGGAACTGGAAGGACACGCATCCCTGACCGGGCCGGGCGGATCGGGCGTCGCCCGCTTTTCCCTGCCCGAGGAGCGCGATCTGGGGTTGCCGCCGGGCACGCTGTTTCCCACCCGCCATCTGATGGCGCTGCTGGACGCGGCCCGATCGGGGCGGCGCCACGACAGCAGCACCGTTTTCGACGGGTCGAGTCCGGACAGCCCCTATAAGGTCGGTGCCGTCGTCAGCGAGGCCGCGGATGAAATCCGCCGCGCCCTGGCCCGACGGGCGAACCTCGTCGAAACGCCGGCGTGGGCCTTGAGACTGGCCTTTTTTCCGGTCGGTGGCCGCGAGGCGACCCCGAAATTCGAGGTCGGCATCACCCTGCGCGGAGATGGGATCGCCGATTCCATCGTTCAGGACTTCGGCGATTTCGTCCTGTTGCTGACCCTCCAGAACGTGGAATTGCTGCCGAAACCGGATTGCTGAACCGTCGCGCGGCCAAGAAAACGCCGCCGGTCCTGTCGGCCCGGCGGCGTGAATTGGCGCGGACACCCAAATGTCCCTATTCCTTGGCGAAATACTCCTGGGTGATCCGGAAGATGACGGGACTGAGCAGCAGCAGCGCCACGATGTTGGGCAGCGCCATCAGCCCGTTCAGCGCGTCGGCGATGTTCCACAGAAGGGCCAGTTGGTCCTTGGCCAAGGCGCCGATGAAGATCATGGCGATCCAGGCATAGCGGTAAGGCTGAATCACCCGGACGCCGAAGATGTACTCGGCGCAACGCTCGCCATAGTAGCTCCAGCCCAGCAGCGTCGTGTAGGCGAAGATCAGCAGGCCGAACACCACCACCACCTTGCCGAAGCCGGGCAGGCCGGTGTCGTAGGCCAGCGTCGATAGCGTGGCGCTGGTTTCGCCGCTGTTCCAGACGCCGGTCATGATGATGACCAGCGCCGTCATCGAGCAGATGACGATGGTGTCGATGAAGGTGCCCAGCATGCCGACGGTGCCCTGGCGAACCGGGTTGTCGGTTTGCGCCGCGGCGTGGGCGATGGGGGCCGAGCCGAGGCCGGCCTCGTTCGAAAAGATGCCGCGGGCCACGCCGAAGCGGATGGCCATCATGATGGTCGAGCCCGCGAAGCCGCCGGTCGCGGCGGTGCCGGTGAAGGCGTCGGCGAAGATCAGCCCAATTGCCGCGGGGAGTTGGTCGATGTGGAGGACGATGATGGCCAGCGAGCCCGCGATGTAAAGCAGTGCCATCAGAGGCACCAGCTTGCCGGCCACCTCGCCGAGGCGCTTGATGCCGCCGATGATCACCAGAAAGGTGAGGACGGCGAGCACGACGGCGGTCACCGGCAAGGGAACGCCGAAATGATCGTTGGCCGCCTGGGCCACCGAGTTGGCCTGGATGGCGTTGCCGATGCCGAAGGCGGCGAAAGTGCCGAAGAAGGCGAACAGGAAACCCAACCACTTCCAGTTCTCGCCCAAGCCGTTCTTGATGTAGTACATGGGGCCGCCGACGTGGTTGCCCAACTCGTCGACCTCCCGGTACTTCACGGCCAGCACGGCCTCGCCGTACTTGCTGGCCATGCCGACCAGCGCGGTCATCCACATCCAGAAGATGGCGCCGGGGCCGCCCAGGTAGATGGCCGTCGCCACGCCGGCGATGTTGCCGGTGCCCACCGTCGCGGCGAGCGCGGTGGACAGCGCGTTGAACGGCGTGATCTGCCCTTCGCTGCCGGCCTCGGCGGTGCGGCCCCGCCACAGCATGCGGAACCCGTAGCCGATCCGCCGGAGCGTCATGAAACGCAGGCCGACCGTCAGATAAAGGCCGGTCAGCAGCAGCAGCGGAATGAGCAGATACGGCCCCCAAATGAAACCGACGACGGCACCGACGAAACTTTGCACTTCGTCCATTGGAAGTCCCCCATTGTAGATCCGCCGTACGATCGCTTCCCCTGGCTCCAGTCAAGCACGCACGATCGCATGGACCCCTAAGAGAGGTGCAATTGCGACAAATAATCAAGTTTAAATGCGCGCGACCGAGGGGCGCGTGGCGTGGAATGCCCGAAAAAAGGGGCAATGATCCGCAATGCGGTGGGTCAGTGCGGACGGGGGGCCTCGGTCCCATGCGTTGACGGCGTCTCGGGGGCGTCGCCTTCCCCTTCGCCGAAAAAGTCGATGGTCATGCGGAAGACGACCGGGCTCAGCAACAGCAACCCGATCAGGTTGGGGATGGCCATCAGCCCGTTCAGCGCGGTGGCGACCAGCCACAGAAGATCGAGCTGCTCTTGGGCCAGGGCGCCGACGAAGATCATGACGATCCACAGAACGCGGTAGGGCGTGATCGCCCGCACGCCGAAGAGGAACTCGGCCAGCCGCTCGCCGAAAAAGCTCCAGCCCAACAGCGTTGTGAACGAAAAGACCAGAAGCCCGAAGACGACGATCGGTTGTCCGAAGCCGGGCAAGCCGGATTCAAAGGCCGCGGTCGCCAGCGGGACGCCGGTCTGGCCGTCGATCCAGGCGCCGGTCATGACGATGACCAACGCGGTCATCGTGCAGACGACGAGGGTGTCGATGAAGGGGCCGAGCATGCCGATGGTGCCCTGGCGGACCGGATGACGGGTCTGGGCGGTGGCGTGGGCTATGGGCATGGTGCCCATCCCGGCCTCGTTGGAAAAGATGCCGCGGGCGACGCCGAAATGGATGGCCGCCATCACCGTCGAGCCGGCGAAGCCTCCGGCCGCCGCGCTGCCGGTGAAGGCGTCACCGACGATGAGGGCGAAGGCGCCGGGAAGCCGATCGAAATGCACGAGGATGATGGCCAGCGCGCCGACGACGTAGCCGACGATCATGACCGGAACCAGGATGCCGGCCACGCGCGCCAAGCGCCGCACGCCGCCGGAGACCACGGCGAGGGTGAGCGCCGCCAGCAGGCTGGCGGTCAGCCAGAAGGGCAGGCCGAAATAGCCCCCCGCCACTTGGGCCAGCGAGTGGGCCTGGATGGCGTTGCCGCCGCCGAAGGCCGACACCATGCCGAAGAAGGCGAATAGCATGGCGAGCCACGTCCAGTTTTTGCCGAGCCCGTTCCGGATGTAGTACATCGGGCCGCCGACGTGGTTGCCGACGGCGTCGACCTCGCGGTAATGGACGGCCAGCACGGTTTCGGCGAAGTTCATGGCCATGCCGACCACGGCGGTCAGCCACATCCAGAACACGGCGCCGGGTCCACCCAGATGGATCGCCGTCGCGACGCCTGTGATGTTGCCGGTGCCGATGGCGGCGGCCAGGGCGATCGACACCGCGTTGAAGGGGGCAATCTGTCCGACGGCGCCCGGTTCGGCGGTGCGGCCGCGCCATAGGGCGCGAAAGCCGTAGGCGATGCGCGAAACCGTGATGCCGCGCAGGCCGAGGGTCAGGAAGATGCCGGTGCCGAAGAGGAAGACCAGCATGACGGGACCCCAGATGACGTCGACCGCCAAGTCGAGGAATGCCGTCACCGCGGCCATGCCGGGTTCCCCCATTGCGGAGAGGCCGGCCACAGCCACGCGGCGCCCCGCACCCCGCTGGAATCGCCGTGACGGTTGCGCCGAAGCGGCGTGTCGACGCGATCCGAAAAGACCCAGCGGCCCCATAGTCGGGGGACGTTGTCGTACAGGCGGGTCAGGTTCGACAGCCCGCCGCCCAGCACGATGGCGTCGGGGTCGAGCACGTTGATGATGGAGGCGAGTGCGCGGGCCAGACGTCGCTCGTAGCGCGCCAGCGCGGCCTCCGCCGCCGCGTCTCCCGCCACCGCCCGCGCGGCGATATCGGCGGCCGTCGCGGCCTCGCCGGTGGCGGCGACGAAATCGCGGGCCAGCCCCGGCCCCGACAGGAAGGTCTCAATGCAGCCGGCAAGCCCGCAATAGCAGGCCGGTCCGGGCCGCTCGTCTTCCTCCGCCCAGGGCAGGGGGTTGTGGCCCCATTCGCCGGCGATGGCGTTGCGTCCCCGCAACGGGCGGCCGTCGATCACCATGCCGCCGCCGACGCCGGTTCCCAGGATGGCGCCGAAGACGACGGTGTCGCCGGCCGCCGCGCCATCCGCCGCCTCGGAGACTGCAAAGCAGTTGGCGTCGTTCTCGACCCGGACCGGCCGGCCCAGCGCGGCTTCCAGGTCGCGGTCGAGCGGCCGACCGATCAGCCACGTCGAGTTGGCGTTTTTGACCAGCCCGCTGGCCGGCGACAGGGCGCCCGGCATGCCGACGCCGACCGAGGCGCCCCGGCTCGTTTCCGCTTCCAACGCGGCGACCATTCCGGCGATGGCGGCGACGGTGGCCGCATAGTCGCCGGCCGGCGTGGGGACGCGAAGTCGGGCTCGCTCGCGTCCGCCGCCGTCCAGCACGATCCCCTCGATCTTGGTGCCGCCGAGGTCGATGCCGATACGCATGCCGGTGAATGTCCGCTGTTGGTCGAGACGACGCGATGGTGCGGCGGCGGCCGGCGGTTCGTCAAGTCGGTAGCGCGAAGGCGGCCGTTTGGTGAAACGAAAGACTGGCCGGAGACCGCCGGTTTCCCTGCTTTCGTCGGGTGTCGCCCCCCGCGTCCTCTTGGCTCGGTGTGTGGGGGAAGCGGGCGATGACTGAACAAAAAATGCAAGTTTAGCGGGAAAAAAGAAATTTAGTATAAGATTTTCAGTTGCGGCGCGGCTGTTGCAGGTAATAATCGATCTAATTTCCGCGAAGGGTACTAAAAGATGCAATCCACTCTGGCACTATGCGCAAAAGTGGTCACTGGCCCGGGCCGGCAACGCCGCAAAAGGCGGTGGAATGTGCGGGTTGAAAATTTTTTACTTGGATGAACACGAATTAACTAAAAATTTATCCAAATTGCCCTTATATTGTTGGGCGAGCACCGGAGGGGTGCTTCTTTCGTTCGGCCCGGTTTGGGGCCATCAGGTGCGGGTTTGCGGGCGCAAGCCCAGGGTTTTTTGCTCGTCCAGTGGAGTCCTATATGAACAACATTGCCAAGAATAGAAGTTGGTCGCGTCTTGCCGGTCGAGTTGCCGCCGCCGTCGCCGGCATTGCCCTTGCCTCGATGGTGGCCACCGCGGCCCAGGCGCAGGCGAGCGCCACCGCCTCGGCCACCGCCAGCGTCACCATCGCCGATCCGATCACCATCACCAAGACGGCCGATCTGGCCTTCGGCACCGTAGTGGCGTCGGCGTCGGCCGGTACCGTGACGGTCGGCACCGCCAACGACCGCACCGCCACCGGCGGCGTATCCATCGACCTGGGAGGTACCGTGACCTCGGCGGCCTACACCGTCACCGGTTACGGCAACAGCGCCTACGGCATCGCGCTGCCCGCCTCGGTGTCCCTGACCGGGCCTTCCGGCAGCACTCCGATGACCGCAAGTTCCTTCGTCAGCAGTGTCGGCGGATCGGGGTCGCTCACCGGCGGCACCGGCTCCTTCACCGTCGGCGCCACGTTGAACGTCGGCGCCAACCAGGCGGCCGGGGCCTATACGGGGTCCTTTGACGTCATCGTCGACTACAACTGAAATCGGCCGGCGGGGTCCGGTGGATCCCGCCGGTTCCCGCTTCGATCATGGAAACGAAAGAGATGTCCTGGCCGACGGTGGGCCGCGGATGGCGTCGATGGGCCGCGTGTGTCTTGGCTGCGGCGTTCGTGGCGGCGGGATCTGCCGTGGCCGAGGCGCAGGTCTTCACGAGCTTCCAATCGACGCAGGACATCGTCTTCGGGATCGTCGCCACCGGCCAGGCGTCGGGGACCGTCACCATCGACCCTCAAAGCGGCGGGACGACCACCACCGGCGGCATCAGCTTTTTCGGCGGCACCGTGCAGCCTGCCCGCTTTTCCGGCCGGACCAGGGCGGCCAACAAGTGCACCGTCACCCTGACCTTTCCGGCCAGCGTGCCGGTCGCAGGCGCCGGCTCCGCCACCCTCAGCCACTTCACGCTGTCACCGGCCTCCGTCTCGATAATTGCATCCAACCCGACCTTTTCCTTCCAGGTGGGGGGGCGCCTGACCGTGCCGGCGGGGGCGCCGGCCGGCGTTTACACCGGCACGCTCACCGTCACCGCCGTCTTCACCGACTGCTAGGCGACGGGGCGATGGAGGGCACGGCGCACAGCACCCGATCCCCGCGGCGTTATGTCCTGGGCATCCTCCTTGGCGCGCTATTGGCGGCGCCGCCATCGCCCTCGGCCGCGCAGGCGCAGGCATCAAGCACGGTGTCGGTCACCATCAGCGGCCCGGTCAGCGCCATCTCGCTCGCCACCGGCATCCGATTCTCGACCATTGGCCTGCCTGGGGCGATGCCGGGCGGCTTGTCGTCAGGCCCGGATGCCGCGGCCCCGGCCGGCATCGGAGGCCTCGAGTTGTCGCAGGGCGAACTGGCGGCCGGCGGAGGCAGCATGCCGGGATCCTTCCTGGTCAGCGGCGACCGCCTCCAGGCCTTTTCGATTTTGCTGCCGGAACGGGTCATCCTCGACGTCAACGGCATCCTGCTGGAACTCCGCGACTTCCGTCATAGCGGGGGAACGACCCCCCGCACCGGACCCGACGGGACGGCGCGCATCGCCTTCACCGCCGACGTCAACCGCGACCAGTTGGACATCCTTCGGGGCGTCGCTCTGGCCTCGGCCGAGGAGGGCACGATCTTTCTGGAGATACCGGCCGACGCCATCGCCGCCCAGGGCATCGCGGTCGCCGGGGATGAGGACGAGCCCGCCGGGCCGCGCCGCGTCGAGGCCCGCCGCCCCAATCCGTTCGGGCCGCCGGATCCGTCGGCCAAACTGGTTTTCGTGCTGATTTCCTACAACTGAGCGGGACAGGCCGCCGAGGCGGGCTAGCCGATGACGCCCGCGAGCTTGAGCGCCACATAGAGGATGACGAGCCCGCCGGTGAGCCCGATCAGCGAGATCAAAAGCCTGGGCGAGGGCAGGGACCTCTCGCGCGGCGGCTCGGAAACCGAAAGGCGATAGCGCGGATCGGCCGTCAGGCCCCTGGGCGCCGCCGGCCGCGCGGCGCTGGAAAGGGAAGGTTGAACGAGGGGCCGTTGACGCTGTTGGTTCACAATCCGCCTGCCTTGCTTTGCCCGGCGCGGGCGTGGGGGTGGAAACGGACAAGGGAATGGCGACGAGGCGACACCCCCGCCGGGGGAAGTTCTAACCGGAAAGGGTTAAGGAAGGGTTAGGGAACGCCGCTTCCCGCCCGGCTTGGGCCCAATCGGTCCATTCAGGTCCGCGGAGAAGGATGCCCAAGAATTGTGGTGTGAATTGGGCAGCCTATTTGCTGATCTTCCTCATCGGTCGCTTTGCCCGCCGTACGATCTGGTTCATACCAAGACACTCTAACCCTTGAAGACCTCGTGGCGGTGGTAGCGTAAGAACTGCGGGTGCGGTCTCCGATCGGGCCTTGGCGGTACGGACAAGCATCCCTCGCTGTTGATCAGCCTTAGCACGGTGTCCGGGACCCGGTCCCGCGCCACCAGGATCGTGTAGTCGTCATCTATCGAGATCAGGCCCCTGTCGAACATCCAATGAACCGTTCCGCTTAAGGCGATGCCGTTGCGGATCGAGTCCGGACCTTTCGCATGGACCGGCCGAATGTGGGCCGCCTGGACTTCTGCCCGCCCGCCGCCGTTGATCAGCTTGATCCCGGTAATCGCGCAAGTGTTGTCGTAGGCGGCCTTGACGTGTCGAGCGAAGGCCGCTTCGCGGAAAGGACGAGCGACGACGCTTTCGATGATGGGGCGCTCGAATGTTGCCGGTTCCTCTGCAACGCCAGGAATGCTGTAGTTACTCTCCGCTTCTATGGTTTGAGCGAGCAGGGTGGCAAAACCGGCCTGCAAGATCAGATCGTATTCATGGTCTGCGAGCAGGCGTACGGCACGACCGAAGGCACCCTTGCTCGTCCCGCCGTCGACGCGCCTGAGGCTGCTTTCATAGTAGTGCTCGCCTTCCTTGAACGGTACGGGGTGGTCCAGCTCCAGGTAGTCCGTCACTAGGGCATAGAAATGGTCAGGCCTTATGGAGTCCGGCTCGATGGTGGTGACGCGCGCCGTCGCGAAATAGGCTTGGCGGCCGCCGCGACTGCTGAGGTCGCCGCTGGTGCGCCGGGGTTCGTAATAGACGATCCAATCGCCCACCGCACGTTCCGCCGCCCGCAAGTAGGTTCGGGGGAAATGATATCGGATCTCCGGCAGGTCGTCGTAGGACGAATCCACCTTCGTCGTGAACACGGCCCTGGTCATTGGGTGATGTTAGCATTCAATGATCGGTCGTGGCAGCGGTTGGTTGCACGTAAGTTTGTTCCAAACGGTCAAAACCTTCTCCTCCCATTGACACCTCCGCTGCGGGTCGCCTTATAGGTCGCATCCGAACAGCAAGGGAGGTTTTCATGTCCATGGTGCGCGTCACATCCGGCGATTTCGTGTTCACGGCCCGGCTGGAGCAGGAGAAGGCGCCCAAGACCTGTGCGGTCTTTGCCGGGCTGCTGCCCTATCGCGAGCGCATCATCCATGTGCGCTGGAGCGGCGAGGGGGTGTGGATCCCGCTGGCCGACCGCGACTTCGGGCTGGGCTACGAAAACCACACCAGCTATCCGGCGCCCGGCCAGTTCATCCTCTATCCCGGCGGCATCAGCGAGACCGAGATCCTGCTGGCCTATGGCGGCGTGCATTTCGCCAGCAAGCTCGGCCAATTGGCCGGCAACCATTTCCTGACCATCGTGTCCGGCCAGGAACGGTTGGAGGAACTGGGCAAGAAGACCCTGTGGGAAGGGGCCCAGGACGTCCTGTTCGAAAAGGCTTGAGAACGCCGCGACCCGGGCCGGGGGCGAAGCGGCAAGCGATTCCCTAGGCCGATGACGGGGGGGCGTGGCACCGCCGCGGTCGGCGTTTCCGCCACACGGCGATGCGCCACCGGCGACACCCGGCCCGCGGCGGGCACGACGACCCGCCGATGGCCCAATGCGATAGACCGCCCAGACCGCGCCTCTATTCCCGAAAGCGGAAGCTTCCGCCCATTAAGCCGCCGTTAAGCGTTTGCGGGCAGAGTCCGTGACAGCGGATTCGGGCGATGCGCACGCCACAAGAGATCATCGGCAAACCGTATCGGGGGGGGCAGCGGCCTTGGGTTGGGAACGCACAGGATCGGCCAATCGCGGCGCATTGCGCAAGGCGGCGATGCGGGCCGCAAGGGAAAGGGCCGGGTCGCCGTCCGAAGACGGACTAGGCATCAGTCACGACGGTCTCAGGGTCGCGCTGCGCATCAAGCAACACTATCGCGACAACACCCCCATCTGCGTGCCCGGCGAGGCCGACCGCATCCTCATACCCGAATACCTGTTGAACCGCAGCATCGACCTCCAGGACCTGGACGACCCGTTGGCCCTGGCCATGCTGGCCACCCGCGATCCCGAATCGCCGATGGCGATTGCGGCGGCGGCCCGGTTCGGCCCGGTCGCCAACAAGACCCGCCTGGTGGCCGAACTGTTCGACCTGGTCGGCCACACGTCGAAGCACCAACTGGTCCGCCGCGCCGTCGAACTGATCACGGAAAACGCCTTCGATCCCCAGGCCATCGCCCACGTGCAGCGTCATGCCTCGCGGTTCGTCCTGCGGACGCGCTCGCAGTACACCACGGCGCTGCGCCAGAACCTGGCGGCGCTGATCGAGGGCGCCATCGCGCCGCGCGAGTTCGTCCATGAATTCTTCGAACTGACCGAGGCCGGCAACGTCCGTCACGACATCCGCAAGAAGCTGATTCTCAGCCTGCTGGTGTCACCGACCATCCGGCCCAGCATCAAGTTCCTGGTCCTGGAAAATTTTCACCGACTGCCCCATGCGGTGCGCCTCGCCATCATCTCGGGGGTTCTCCAGGCCGAGCCGACGCGTCATACCGAGGTCATCAAAGAGGAACTGCGCTGGATCGTCAGCCAGCAAAGGCAGTCGCCCGAAACCCACTGATCGCCGCCGCGCCGATCACGCGGGGCCGCCGGCAAGGGCGCGGAGACTGCGCACCCGCGCGCCGCTCAAAATCCGGCTGCGATCTTGGTGCCTTCCGGTTTGGTCGCGACGCCGTTGCCGCAATAGAGGCCGTATAGCGTCTCGATGACGGAGCGCGCCTCGGGGCCGACCAACGAGTAGAAGATGGTTTGCGCTTCGCGGCGGGTCTTCACCAGGTTGTCGCGCCGCAACCGGGCCAAGTGCTGCGATAGGGCGGACTGGCTCAGGCCGATGATCTCTTCCAGTTCACCGACCCGCATTTCGCCGGTGGCCAACTGGCAGAGGATCATCAGACGGTGCGGGTTGCTCATCGCCTTCAGCAGCGTGCTGGCACGAAGCGCGTTCTGCTCCAGCGTATCGAAATCCATGTCCATGACATCATCCCGGCGACCGGGGTTCCGCTTGGGATGGCGGCGTTGAACGCCACCACGGGATCCCACTTCGACGCGGCCCCAATCCAATCAAGGAAGGCTCTTTATTCGTAAAGTTTAATATATCGCCTGGCCGAAAGCCGGGCCAGACAATTTTTCCCTCTCCGGGAAAACCGGTTGCCGATGGCGGCGGCCGAATCGCAGCGCCGGCCGCGGCCGCGTCGCCGCGTCGCGAAAGAATCCTGGTCACGCCGCATGGATTTGGTGACAATGGCCTCACTCGCGAAAAAACGGAAAAAGCCGGTCACTCCCCTGCCATGACCACCCTGCTGTTTTCGCATCCGATTTGTCTCGAGCACGAGAACTTCCCGGGGCATCCCGAACAGCCGGAACGGTTGCGGGCGATTGACGGCGCGCTGGAGGATCCGGCGTTCTTTCTGCTTGACCGCCGCGAAGCGCCGGAAGGCAGCATAAAGGACATCAAAAGGGTCCATGCACCCTATCACGTCGAGGCCATTTTCGAGAGTGTGCCGAAGGAAGGTTACGTCGCCCTCGATCCCGACACCGGCCTGTCGCCGGCTTCCGGGCAGGCGGCGCTGAGGGCGGTGGGTGCCGCCTGTGCGGCGGTCGATGCGGTTGTCGGCGGCGAGGCCCGCAACGCCTTCTGCGCCATCCGGCCACCCGGCCACCATGCCGAAGCGACGCAGGCCATGGGCTTCTGCCTGTTCAACAACGCCGCGGTGGCGGCCAGGCACGCCCGCGTCGAATGCGGTCTCGACCGGGTGGCGGTGGTCGACTTCGACGTCCATCACGGCAACGGCACGCAATCGGCCTTCGAGGACGATCCGACCCTTTTCTATGCCTCAAGCCATCAGTGGCCGGCCTATCCGGGAACCGGCATGGAGCACGAGACGGGGGTCGGCAACATCGTCAACGTGCCGCTGGCGCCGGGCTCGGGCAGCGAGGCATTCCGCGAGGGCTACACCGGGCGGATCCTGCCTCGGCTGAGGGAATTCAAGCCGGACCTGCTGATCATCTCGGCCGGTTTCGACGCCCACGCCCGCGATCCGCTGGCCCAACTCCGGCTGCAGACGGAAGACTTCGCCTGGGTGACCCGCGAGCTGCTGGCCGTGGCCGACGCTTGTTGCCGGGGCCGGGTGGTTTCGGTGTTGGAGGGCGGCTACGACCTGCCGGCATTGGGGGCCAGCGTGGCGGTTCATATCCGCGAGTTGATGGGTATCTGACGGCGTCGATTTATGGCCGTTTCCCTTGCCCTGGATGGCGCCGCCGCTTAGACTGCCGGACCCGGAACGAGGATCGGCATGGTTGAAAGTCGCATTCCCGCGGATGTGGCGCGGATGAGTTTCGAGGAGGCGCTGGCCGAACTTGAGGGCATCGTGCGCCAACTCGAGGCGGGGACCGGCAAGCTGGATGACGCCATCACGGCTTACGAGCGGGGGGCCGTCCTGAAGCGGCACTGCGAGAAGAAACTGCAGGAAGCCCAGGCGCGGGTCGACAAGGTCGTGCTCGGGCCCGACGGGCAGGCGGGAACCGATCCCATGGACATCGATTGAGGCATTCTTTGGCGGATTTCAAAACGGAACTGGCGGACAACGCCCAAGCGGTCGAAGAGGAACTGGACCACCTGTTGATGATGGACGACCGGCCGGAATCCCGGCTGATCGAGGCCATGCGTTATTCGACTCTGGGCGGCGGCAAGCGCGTGCGGCCCTTCCTGGTGATGGCCAGTTCCCAATTGTTCAATGTCGCCCGCAACTGCGCGCTTCGGGTGGCCTCGGCCGTCGAAATGGTGCATTGCTATTCGCTTATTCACGACGACCTGCCGGCCATGGACAACGACGATCTTCGTCGCGGCCGACCGACCTGCCATGTGGAATATGACGAGGCGACGGCAATCCTGGCCGGCGACGCCCTCCTGACCCGCGCCTTCGAGGTGCTCGGACAGCCGGCCACCCATTCCGATCCCCAGGTGCGCTGCGACCTGGTGACCGAACTGGCCCGGGCCGTCGGCGTCGACGGCATGGTCGGCGGCCAGGTTCTTGACCTGATGGCCGAGCACGAAGCATTGACCCTTCCCGAAATCACCCGCCTGCAGCGCCTGAAGACCGGCAAGCTGATCGGTTTCTCGTGCGAGTCGGGCGCCATTCTCGGCAAGGCGCCCGAACCGGCGCGGTCGGCGCTGCGCGCCTATGCGCACGACCTTGGGCTGTCATTCCAGATCATCGACGACCTGCTGGACGTCGAGGGGAACGCGGACGAGGTCGGCAAGAAGACCCACAAGGACGATACCGCCGGCAAGGCGACGTTCGTGTCGCTGATGGGCATCGAGCGGGCCCGCGCGCAGGCCAACATGCTGGCCGAACAGGCGGCGCGACACCTTGAATTGTTCGAGGAGAAGGCCGACCCTTTAAGGGCTCTCGCGCGCTTCGTGGTTGACCGGCGCGCATAGGCCGGGTCCTTTGTTTCCTTGGAAGACTCAGAAGGAAAACTGGTGGAAGACAAACCAACGACACTTCTCGACGGGGTCGACCATCCCTCGGACATCCGGGGTTTCAGCGCGGATGCGTTGAAACGGCTCGCCGACGAGGTCAGGGAAGAGACCATCCGCGTGGTATCGATCGCCGGCGGCCACTTGGGGGCCAGCCTGGGCGTGGTGGAACTGGCCGTCGCGCTGCATCATGTCTTCGAGACGCCCGAGGATCGCCTGATCTGGGACGTCGGCCACCAGTGCTACCCGCACAAGATCCTGACCGGCCGGCGCGAGCGGATGCGTACGCTCCGCCAGGGCGAGGGCGTTTCAGGGTTCACCAAGCGCTCGGAAAGCCCTTTCGACCCCTTCGGGGCCGGCCACAGTTCGACGTCGATCTCGGCCGGGTTGGGCATGGCGGTGGCCCGCGACCTGACCGGCGCCAAACGCAACGTGATCGCCGTCATCGGCGACGGCGCCATGAGTGCCGGCATGGCCTACGAGGCGATGAACAACGCCGGCTCCTCCGACGCCCGCCTGATCGTCATTCTGAACGACAACGATATGTCGATTGCGCCGCCGGTCGGCGCCATGAGCGCCTATCTGTCCCGGCTGATTTCATCGCGTTCGTATCGCTCGTTCCGCCAGTTCGGCATGGAGGTGGCCAAGAAGTTTCCGCGCAGCCTGGAAAAGGCGGTGCTCAAGGCCGAGGAATATGCCCGCGGTTTGGTCACCGGCGGCACCTTGTTCGAGGAGCTGGGCTTCTTCTACGTCGGACCCATCGACGGCCATAACCTCGATCACCTGCTTCCGATCCTCAAGAACATTCGCGATCACCGCGAAGAGGGACCGGTGCTCATCCACGTGGTGACGCGCAAGGGTCATGGCTATGCGCCTGCCGAGGCCGAGCCCGAAAAGTACCACGGGGTCGGCAAGTTCGATGTGGTGACCGGCGAGCTCTACAAGACCAAGAGCAATGCGCCGAGCTACACCAAGATCTTCTCGCGGGCGCTGGTCCAGGAAGCCGAGAAGGACGACAGGATCGTCGCGGTGACGGCCGCGATGCCGACGGGCACAGGGCTGGATGCCTTTGCCGACCGCTTCCCGCAGCGCTTTTTCGACGTCGGCATCGCCGAACAACACGCCGTGACTTTTGCCGCGGGCATGGCCTGCGACGGGTTGAAGCCCTTTGCCGCCCTCTATTCGACTTTTCTGCAGCGGGCCTACGACCAGGTGGTCCACGACGTGGCGATCCAAAGCTTGCCGGTCCGCTTCGCCATCGACCGGGCGGGGTACGTCGGGGCCGACGGCGCCACCCATTGCGGGGCCTTCGACTTGGCCTATCTGTGTTGCCTGCCGGGCTTCGTCGTCATGGCGGCGGCCGATGAGGCGGAGTTGATCCACATGGTTGCGACCGCCGCGGCCATCGACGATCGGCCGTGCGCCTTGCGCTATCCGCGCGGCGAGGGGGTCGGCGTCGAGTTGCCCGCGGCGGGCGTTCCGCTTGAGATCGGCAAGGGACGGATCGTCCGCGAGGGAACCAAGGTTGCCGTCCTCAGCCTGGGCACCCGCCTCGCCGAAGCCGTCAAGGCGGCCGAGGAACTGGCCACCCGGGGGCTGTCGACCACCGTCGCCGACGCGCGTTTCGCCAAGCCGTTCGATGCCGACTTGGTTTGCCGGCTGGCCCGCGAGCACGAGGTCCTCATCAGTATCGAGGAAGGGGCTGCCGGCGGCTTTGGCTCGCACGTCGCCCATTATCTGGCCGGGGAAGGGCTGTTGGACGGCGGGCTCAAGTTCCGCACCATGACCATGCCCGACCTGTTCCTCGAACAGGATACGGTCGCCAACCAGTACGAGAGGGCCGGCCTGAGCGCCCGTTCTATCGTCGATGTCGCGCTGACGGCCCTGGGCCGTGGCAACGAAGCCGCCGGCGCCGCCAAAAGAGCCTGACCGACCCAGACATCGTCGCGCCACTGGTTGTTGCGTCCCGGATTTTGTTCGTGCGGTCCGGGGTGGGCCGACGTATAACCGCGCCCCCATGAGGCACGTATCCACGCAACGTTGCGCCGCCGCTTCCTGGCGCCGCGAAGCCGGCGCGATGGCCGGACTTTCTTGGCCGTTGGCTCTGACGTTCATATGCGAGTCGGCGATTTCGGCGGTCGATGTCGCCTTCATCGGACGGTTGGGTCGAGAATCGCTGGCCGGGGCCTCGTTGGCGGCGACGGCCTATCTTGTCTTTTACCTGATCGCCGTCGGGATCGTCGTCGCCACCGCGCCTCTGGCCGCCCAGGCGATGGGCGCCAGGCTTCCACGACAGGTCCGCCGGGTCGTGCGCCAGGGCCTTTGGATCTCCATTCTGCTCGGCGTGCCGTCGAGCGCCGCCTTGATGGGAATGGAACCGGTTCTCAAGGTCCTGGGTCAGCCGCACGAGGCGGCGCGGCTGGCCGATGACTACCTGGATTTCTTCGGATGGTCGTTGCCCTGGGCCGTCGGCCTTGTGGTTCTGCGCAACTTCGCCGCAGTGCTCGGCCGCCCGCGGTTGGGGTTGTGGATCATTGCCGCAGGTATTCCTCTCAATGCCTTGTTGGACTACGGACTGATCTTCGGCCGTCTGGGGATGCCGCGTCTGGAACTGGCCGGTGCCGGCATAGCCAGCGTCATCGTGCAGGCAAGCATGTTCGGCGCCATGATTGCCCTGGTCCTTACCGTGCGGCCGCTCTCGCGTTACCAAATCCTCGTCCGCTTTTGGCGGCCCGATTGGGCGGTCTTCCTGCGGATCCTTCGTCTGGGGCTGCCGATCTCGGGAATTGTGATGTTGGAATTCGCCCTGTTCCTCGTGTCGTCGGTGATGATCGGCTGGATGGGCTTGACCGCCCTGGCCGCCCACCAGATCGCCATGACCCTGTCGACGCTGACCTTCAGGGTTCCGATGGGCATTGCCCAGGCCGCCACCGTTCGGGTGGGTCGCGCTTCGGGGCGAGGCGATGCCGGCGGGGTGATGCGCGCGGGCTGGACGGCGTTGGGCATGGGCGTGACCTTCATGGCACTGGCCAGTGGCGCCATGTGGATGTGGCCGGATGTCCTGGTCGCCGTTTTTCTCGACCCGGCCCAGCCGGGCAACGCCGACGTGGCCGTCCTGGCTGTCGCCCTGGTCCTGGTGGCCGCCGTCTTCCAGGTGGCGGACGGCGCCCAGACCATCGGCGCTGGCGTTCTGAGGGGGCTCAGCGATACGGCGCTTCCCATGGCTTTTGCGGCCATCGGCTACATCGTCATCGGGATTCCGGCGGCCTACCTTCTGGCCTTTCCGGGGAACCTGGGTGCCGTCGGGATCTGGCTCGGAATGGCCATTGCCTTGTTCGGCGTCGCCGCCGGCCATGTTGTTCGCTTTGCTTGGCTGGTGAGGATCGGTCATCTTCCTCGGGAGGTGAGTGGTTGATCGGCAAGGGTTGCGCAAGGGCGTCGCTTGCCCCACCATCGCGGCGGTCCCGAAGGCAAAGGCGCCATGCACAAGAAGACACGCCTCGATCAACTGCTCGTCGAACGCGGTTTGGCCGAAAGCCGCAGCCGCGCCCAGGCCCTGGTCATGGCCGGTCTGGTCTTTTCCGGAGGGCGCCGGCTCGACAAGCCGGGCCTGGCGGTTGCGGCCGATTTGGCGGTCGAGTTGCGCGGGCGCGACCATCCGTGGGTGTCGCGCGGTGGCGTCAAGCTGGCTCACGCCTTGGACAATTTTGCCGTCGATCCGACCGGCTGGGTGTGCCTCGACGTTGGGGCCTCGACGGGCGGCTTCACCGACGTGCTGCTGACCCGCGGGGCCGCCAAGGTCTATGCCGTCGACGTGGGCCAAGGCCAGTTGGCCTGGAAGCTGCGCCAGGATGCCCGCGTCGTCGTTTTGGAAAAGACCAACGCCCGCTTCCTGACGGTCGGACAGGTGCCCGACCCGATCGATCTGGTGGTCTGCGACGCCAGCTTCATCGGCCTCGAGGTCGTGCTGCCGGCACCGTTGTCGCTGGTCAAATCGGGCGGCCGGTTGATCACACTCGTGAAACCGCAGTTCGAGGTCGGCCGCGGCAATGTCGGCAAGGGCGGTGTGGTGCGCGATCCCACCCTGCATGACGAGGTGTGCGCCCGCATCTCGGCCTGGCTCGAAGGATTGCCCGGCTGGGCGGTCGTCGGCCTTGCCGAAAGCCCCATCCTGGGGCCCGAGGGCAACAAGGAATTTCTGATCGCCGCGAAGAAAGAAGGGTAGGGCGGGGCCATGCCGCCCCGCCACGGAATTAAGAGCCGCACTGCCCCCGCTGGCGCAGGAGGTGGTCGGCCAAGACGAGTGCGAGCATCGCCTCGCCGACCGGAACCGCGCGGATGCCGACGCAAGGATCGTGTCGGCCTTTGGTGACGATCTCGGCGTCGTGGCCGTCGACGGTGACGGTGCGGCGTGGTGTCAGGATCGAACTGGTCGGCTTCACCGTGAAGCGGACCACGATGTCCTGGCCGGAGGAGATGCCGCCAAGAATGCCGCCGGCATTGTTGGATAGAAAGGCCGGGCGGCCGTCCGCGCCCATCCGCATCTCGTCGGCGTTCTCGGGACCCGTCAACTCGGAGGCCGCCGCGCCGGCGCCGATTTCCACGGCCTTGACGGCGGGGATGCTCATCATCGCCTTGGCGATGTCGGCGTCGAGTTTGTCGAAGACGGGCTCGCCCAGGCCGGCCGGCACACCCGAGGCGACCACCTCGACCACGGCGCCGACGCTGGAGCCCTGCTTGCGCACGGCATCCAGGAAGGCCTCCCAGATTTTCGCCGCCGCCGGATCGGGACACGCGAAAGGGTTGTCCGAAGCCGCCGCCCAGTCCCAGCGGGACCGGTCGATGGCGTGCGGTCCCATCTGCACGAGAGCGCCTCGCACAGTGATGGTGGATCCCAGCACCTTCCTGGCGACGGCGCCGGCCGCCACCCTCACGGCGGTTTCGCGCGCACTTGATCGGCCGCCGCCCCGGTAGTCGCGCAGGCCGTACTTTTGCATGTAGGTGAAGTCGGCGTGCCCCGGACGGAACCGGTCTTTGATTTCGGAATAGTCCTTCGAGCGGGCATCCTCGTTGCGGATGAGCAGGCCGATCGGCGTGCCGGTGGTCTTGCCCTCGAAGACACCCGAGAGGATCTCGACACGGTCCGGCTCGCGGCGCTGGCTGGTGTGGCGCGTCTGCCCGGTGCGCCGCCGATCCAGGTCCTGTTGGATGTCGTCCTCGGCGAGCGGGATGCCCGGCGGCACCCCGTCGACGACGCCGCCGATGGCCGGGCCGTGGCTTTCGCCGAAGGTCGTCACCCGAAAGAGCTGGCCGAAGGTGTTGCCGGGCATGCGGATTCCCTGGTCGGTATCGTGTTCCGTCAGACCGTCGCGATGTCGGGGGCGTCGACCGCCTTCATGCCGACGATGTGATACCCGCAGTCGACATGATGGGTTTCGCCGGTGACGCCGCTTGACAGGTCGCTCAGCAGATAGAGGCCGGAGCCGCCGATGTCTTCCAGCGTCACGTTGCGGCGCAGGGGCGAGTTCAGCTCGTTCCATTTGAGGATATAACGGAAGTCGCCGATCCCCGAGGCGGCCAGCGTCTTCATCGGCCCGGCCGACAGCGCGTTGACGCGGATCTTGTGCTTGCCGAGGTCTTCGGCAAGGTAGCGCACGGAAGCTTCGAGGGCCGCCTTGGCCACGCCCATCACGTTGTAATGCGGCGTCACCCGCTCGGCCCCTAGGTAGGTCAGGGTCAGCAGGCTGCCGCCGTCGGGCATCATGGCGGCGGCCCGCTGGCAGACGGCGGTGAACGAGAAGCACGAGATGTGCATCGTCCGGGTGAAATTTTCGAGCGTCGTGTTGAGGTAGCGCCCCTTGAGTTCCTCCTTGTCGGAATAGGCGATGGCGTGGACCACGAAATCCAGCTTGCCCCAGGTCTTCTTCAGGGATTCGAACACCGCATCGACCGAAGCCATGTCCATAACGTCGCACGGCAGGACGATGTCGGAGCCAACGGATGTGGCTAGCGGCTGTACCCGCTTCTGCAACGCATCGCCTTGATAGGTGAATGCCAGGTCGGCTCCCTGGGCATGGGCAGACCGTGCGATCGCCCAGGCGATGGACCGGTCGTTTGCGACTCCCATGACCAGTCCCTTCTTGCCGGCCATCAACGGTGCGTAATCAGTCATGAACCCCCCTAAAGATCGGATAACGCGTCACGTCACGCCCCTCGCGGCATCGGCATCCTACACGATGCATTGGAAAAAAAGCAAAAGACGACGATGCCGGCCGCGGTGTCGGCTTCGGACCCGGCATGTGGCGCGACCGGGAGTTATTACTAGATTGTCGCGGGGATGGGGAAGAGCCAGAATCCGTTCGTGCGTGTGGCACCGTTCTTGCTTCGCGAAATGCCGTGCGTCCCATCCGTCCTGTCGGGGCGGAAAAGGGCCGACTGATCCTTGCGGAGGAGTATCCAGATCGTGAGTCAGATGAGTGGGGGGCGCAGGCCCTCGCAGGCGTCGGTCGTCGAGCGCGACAACGCAGCCTTCCGGGAGCGTCTCGCCTTTCTGCGGCTGGACGAGGCGGCGCGTGAAGAGCTTCGAGAGCTCTGGCCCATTGTCGAGCCCCATCTCGTCTCGATTCTTGAAGGGTTTTACAGCCACCTTTTCAAGGTCCAGCACTTGGCGACGATCATCGGGGACCGCAAACGGGTTCCCGGCATCATCGAAAGTCAGCGCAAGCATTGGTCCCACCTGTTCAACGGCCTGACCGAGGACGTCTTTTTCGAGGAATCGAAAGCCATCGGCCACGCCCATCATCGTATCGGCCTCGAACAGCAATGGTACATGGGCGGCTACGCCTACATCCTGGGCCGCTTGTCCGAGGTGGTGGTGCAGAAATACCGGCTGCGGCCGGCACGCCAGGCGACCGCCATCAACGTCATCCAGCGGGCGGTCTTCCTTGACATGGACCTGGCCCTCTCGGTCTATCACGACCTGGTCCAGCAGGAGCGGGAAACGGAATTCAAGCGCCGCGCCGTCCTGATCGGCGAGTTCAGCCCGGTGGCGTCGAGCCTGTTGCAGAGCGTGGCCTCCGCCGCCGACCAGATGGAGGGTTCCTCCAAGGTCATGAGCACGAACGCGACGGACACCATCCAGAAGGCAAGCGCCGTTGCCGCCGCCGCCGAAGAGATGTCGGCCAGCGTCGAGACGGTCGCCGCCGCCACCGAGGAATTGTCGAGTTCGGTCAACGAGATCGGTCGTCAAGTCAACCATTCCGCCCAGATCGCCACCGAAGCCGTCGAGGAGGCGCAGCGGGTCAGCGGCATGGTCGATGGTTTGGCGGCGGCTGTCGAGAAGATCGGCAAGGTGGTCGAGTTGATCAACGACATTGCCGATCAGACCAATCTTCTGGCGCTGAATGCCACCATCGAGGCGGCCAGGGCCGGCGAGGCGGGCAAGGGATTTGCAGTGGTGGCTTCGGAGGTCAAGAATCTGGCGAACCAGACCGGCCGGGCCACTGAGGAGATCGGCGCCCAGATCACCGATATCCAATCGGCTACGGCGCTGGCCGTCGAATCCATCGAGGGGATTCAGAAGACCATCCACAACATCAACGGGATCACCAGCGGCATTGCTTCCGCCGTCGAGCAACAGAGCGCCGCGACCCAGGAAATCGCCCACAACATCACGCAGACTTCGCTGGCCGCGCAGGAAGTGTCCGGCAACATCGTCGAGGTGACGTCGGCGGCGAACCGGACGGGCGTTGAATCCGCCGAGGTCCTCAAGGCCGCCCAGTCGGTGAATGCCCAGACGGCGACTCTGCGCGACAGGACCGTCAAGTTCCTGGAAGAGGTGAACGTCTGATCCGAATGTGACGCAACGCGGAACGGCCCGCCCGCGATGCCGGGGGGATGGGGGCGGCAAGGGAGCGAGCGACCCCGCCCAACGTTGCAAAACGCGCGTCAGATTGCGTCCGGGCGAGAGCCCGCGAGGTGGGGCGCCTCTCCGCTCTCGCACGACTTCGCTTCCCCGACGGACGGCAGGGCGCGGTTGCCGCGGGAAGTCCTGGTGCCGACCCGATCACGCAAGGGGGGCGCTAGCCGGTCCTCCTAGGTTGATCAGGCCGAAGGCTGAATGATGCGTCGCATCTCCCGGCGGCTCAATTGACGATCTTCCAGGAGCCGTCAGCCTGCTGGCAGGCGGTGCCGTAGGCCTGTTCCTGCTTGCCGCCGACGGTGACCGTCGACTGATATTCTCGGCACAGAGCCCCGGTCTGGGTGTCGGTGCCGGTGCGCACCGGCGTCACCGTACCGTAGTTGCCGGATTCCGCGTTCTCCCAGCGGATCGGCTGCCCGGTCTCGAGGGCCTGCACCCCCGCCTGCTGTGCGCGAAGACGGTCCACCTCATCCATGCTGCGGCCCACTTCGCTGCCGACCAGGCCGCCGAGCAGAACGCCGACCGCCGTCGCCGCCAGTTGACCCGAACCGCCGCCGATCTGCGATCCGGCCAAGCCTCCCGCCGCGGCGCCGATCAGCGCGCCGCCGGTCTGTTTGGGGCGGTTCTGGTAGTCGGCGCATGCCGAAACCGCCACCATTGCGGTGGCAAGGGCCAGAACGATGAGCTTTTTCGACGTCATGCCTTTCCTCCGGTCAACCATTTACCACTTTGGCATCGCCAGAAACTTTTCCGACTCCCGCCGCTCTCCTATAGATAGGTCAGGGGCCGATGCCTGCAAAATATGTTTGCGGGCATACTTCCATTGGCACGCCATCATGGCAGCATTATGGTGGCGCGCATCGCCCTGTTGATGGAGACGCAACCCACCGTGACGAACGATCCCTTCGCCGTATTCAGGCAATGGCTGGCCGACGCCGAAAAAAGCGAGCCCAACGACCCCAACGCCATGGCCGTGGCCACCGCCGACGCCGAGGGCCGGCCCAGCGTGCGTATGGTCCTTCTGAAGGGCGTCGACGAACGCGGCTTCGTTTTTTACACCAACCTGACCAGTCGCAAGGGTCGGCAACTTGCCGCCAACCCCCGAGCCGGCCTCTGCTTTCACTGGAAAACCTTGCGCAGGCAGGTCAACATCGAGGGGCCGGTGTCGTCGGTCGACACCGCAGAGGCCGACGCCTATTTCGCATCGCGTGATCGCGGCAGCCAGATCGGCGCCTGGGCCTCGAAACAATCGCATCCGCTGGCCGGCCGGTTCGACCTTGAGCGACGCGTGGCCAAGTATGCCGCCCGATTCAATGTCGGCACGGTGCCGCGTCCGGAGTTCTGGTCGGGTTTCCGAGTGGTGCCCGAGCGCATCGAATTTTGGGAGGATCGGCCGTTCCGCCTGCACAACCGCCTGGTGTTCGAGCGGACCGAGGGGACGTGGCGGACACACACCCTGTATCCATGAGGGGTGCCGATGAACGCATCAGCCAGTAATGGCCCCGACGGATCGCCGGTGACACGCGATCCGGGCCGTCTGATGCGTGGGGCGACCTATGCCTCGCTGTCGGTGGCCGGTATCCTGGTGATCGCCAAGCTGGGGGCGTGGCTGGCCACCGACTCGGTCAGCCTGCTTTCCACCCTGGTCGATTCGATGCTCGATGTCGGTGCCTCGGGCTTGAGTTTCCTGGCCGTGCGCCATGCGACCCAGCCGGCCGACCGCGAACACCGCTTTGGGCACGGCAAGGCAGAGTCGCTGGGCGGCCTTGGCCAGTCCGCCTTCGTGTTCGGCTCGGGTGTCTTCGTCCTCGCCCAGGCTGTCCACCGGTTACTGTTTCCGGTGGAACTCGCCAACACCGAGGTTGGTTACGCGGTCATGGCGCTCGGCATGCTGCTCAGCACCGTGCTCGTCCTCTTTCAGCGCTACGTCGTGCGCAAGACGGGGTCGGTGGCGATCGGCGCGGAGTCGCTGAACTACCAGAACGACATCCTTGTCAACGCCAGCGTCATCGTATCGCTGGCCATCACAACCGGGTATGGGTGGCCGGCCGCCGATCCGCTTTTCGCCATCGGCATTGCCGCTTACATCATGTGGGGGGCGTGGCGCATCGGGCGGCGGGCGCTCGACATTCTGATGGACCGCGAACTGCCGGATGACGACCGCAATCGGATCCGCCGCCTTGCCTGCGATTGCGACGGCGTTCGAGGCGTGCACGCCATCCGCACCCGGTCGTCCGGGCTCCATCTGTTCGTGCAGCTGCATGTCGAGTTGGATGACGAACTGTCGCTCAGGGAAGCCCACGCCGTCGTCGAAGAGGTTGAGCGGGCCCTGGCCCAGGTCTATCCCAACGCCGACATCCTGATTCACGCCGACCCCGAAAGTGTGGTGCCGGCCGAACGGGCCGAACGCTGAGGCCCTCCGCCGGCTCCTGCTAAAGCATCTTGTGGTGCGCGACCGGGATGCGCCGCCTTACGGTTTCGACGTAGGCGGGATCGAGACGTGCCGTCGCGAAACCGTCACCCTCGGGAATCCGACAAAGAACCTGCCCCCAGGGGTCGACGATCATCGAGTGGCCGTAGCTAGATCCCTTGTCGTTTGGGTATGGCCCCCACTGGGCCGGCGCCACCACGTAGCATTCGGTCTCGATGGCCCTCGCCCTGAGCAGCACTTCCCAATGGTCCTTGCCGGTCAAGAGCGTGAAGGCGGCGGGCACCATCAGCACCTGGCAGGCGGCCCGGGCCAGGGCTTGGTAGAGTTCGGGGAATCGCAGGTCATAGCAGATAGAACAGCCGATCCTGAATCCTTGGGCGTCGTAGGCGACGACGGCGTCGCCCCGCGAATAGACGGCGGATTCCTTGTATTCCCTGCCGTCCTGGGTGGTGACGTCGAACAGGTGGATCTTGCGATAGCAGGCCAACTCCTCGCCGGTTCGACGTCACCACCCAGGAC
>JAVEYE010000006.1:0-35093 GCA_034003665.1 Rhodospirillales bacterium
CTCAACACAGGAGCCGCCAGACCGGTCAGCCCAAAGATCGCCACCCACTACCGCGTCAGCGGTTTAGTCCCCTGCTCTTTCGCGGGCCTCAGCAAGGTGATGTTCCATACCCGACTCACGGCGACTCGGGTTTGGTGTTCCTATAATGGCGGCCTCGAAAGCTTGGCGATTGCCGATCAAGACCACTTGCTGCTGAGCTCGTGTGACGGCCGTGTAAAGCAGCGTACGGTCCAAAAGGCGTGAAGGTAGTACCGGTACAATGACGCGGTGGAATTGCGAGCCTTGCGCTTTGTGGCAGGTAATGGCGTACGCGTGCTCCATGTCCCGCCAACTCTCGAATGGGATTGGAATCTTGACGCCATCCCAATCGACGACGAGCACCTCCGGATCGACGGCGGAGACCACGGTACCCAGAGAGCCGTTCATTAATCCCAATTCGTAGTTGTTGACAGTCCATATGACCGGCTCGCCTTCAGCGAATCCCCCATTGCTGAGGCGCCCTGGAGTCAGCAACATATGGAACATCGAATTGATTGGACGTGTTCCTGCCTTTCCAGCCTTCGTCGCGGTGATGATCTGGGCCGAAAAAACGCCGCCCAGGTCGTTTACAACATCAAGAACAGACCCAGCGACATCGTCAGGCGCGGCGTCAATGAACGTCACGCCAGGGCGAAGGCCACTGTAGGCTGGAAGGTTGGGAACGAAGCCCTCGCGAATGGTCACGGAAGCCTGAGGGATTCCAGTCTCCGCAGCCGCCCGATGAATTTCGGCCAATTCAACGCGAGGGATCGAGTCAGTTTTGGCAAGGGCATGAAAGCATAGACCGAAGCCGATTGGCGGCAACTGAGCAGAGTCGCCGACCAATACAAGCCGGCAACCTGCCTCCATGCGCCGTAGGACTCGGTATAGGGTCGGCAAATCGACCATCGAGGACTCGTCGACAACAACTGTCTGGCATTGATCCAGCGTTAAACGGCCTTCGTCCACTTCCTTAAGAAAGCGCGCAATCGTCATCGCCGGCCGCTTTGTTGCCTCCCGCATTCGTAACGCCGCCCGCCCGGCCAGTGCCATTTGGACGATCGCGCCACCGCTCCGTTCGACCGCCATGTGGACTGCTTTCAAGACCGTTGTCTTGCCAACGCCAGCGCCTCCCACGATACAGCACATGGGCTCCGTTGCGGCCATCTCGACGGCCAACCTTTGCTCCGCGTTGAGATTGATTCCTTCAAGGCGTTTGAATTCGTCCGCGATACGGACGACATCCACCGGAACGCGTAGCCTTCCCTGGGCCGCTTCAAACCTTAGCGACGTCATTTCGGCGACTCTCTGGGCAATGAATTGCTCCATGGACGCCGGACCGAGGCCTTGGATACCCTGCCCCGCGCGAATGATGCCGTGAGCGGTCAAAGCAGCGTGTAGGGCTTCCTTGGAACCTGGTACGTCGCATCCGAGAGCTTTTCGCAAAAGAACGATAAAGGCCTTCTCCTCACAAACAGTATGGCTGAACTGCAGTCGCTGGTAGACAACGGCATCGGCGGCAGCGACCCGGCGACGCTCGTCGCCAACCGATATGCCCATCGAGCGAGCCAAGGCATCTACCTTGTTCCAAGTCGAAAAGGCCAGCAGCCGGTAAGGATTTTCCTCCAAGGCCTCGATCGCATTTCTGCCAAATACCGTCGTAATGCTTCGGGCCAGTCCTGCGTTGACGCCGTGACTATCGAGCCAACGGTAGATCGAAGTTTCGGCCTCCATCTCTGCCCAGCCCTCGACGAGAGTCCTCGCCAAATCCTCACCGAGGACCTCGACGAATGGCTCTGGATCGCCACTGTCCAACAAGGCATACAGCTCTTCATTGAAGGCTTCCCACAGGCGTTTTGCTCGAACTTCGCCGATTCCCCGGAACAACGGCGATCGCGCAATGGCACCCACAACTAGACGACCCGACGGCCGCAACAACGTCGCCTTTGAAACCTCAACCTGATCTCCGTAGCGGAGATGATGTTTTGTTGCGCCGACGATATCCCATACTTCGCCTGGAACCGGCTCCCGCGGCATGACAAGATGGTCGGCAACAACGCGGTGCCGGACGCCACTGTCGACGGCCACCGCGTTGAAAATGGCGCCCTTCCCACTCCACAGGACGGAATGGATAACCACTCGGGTCAAGGAATCACCCGTTTGCCTTGGCACATGAGAGCTTCGACCGCATCGTATTGTTTGAGTTTCCGGCGCAGCTCATAATTCTCGGCTGCAAGTGCAGCGTTGCGCTGTTCAAGAGATGTAATCTTGCGCTCAAGAACGAGGCGCTGCGCGTCCTCTGGCTCATCTTGAGGCTCAATCCCTTTTAAGCCCTTTGCCGCAATGCACTCTTCAACGAGTTTCTTTGCGGTCGGATTCTTGTACAGCACTTGGCGGTCAAAACCGCATGCTTCGGCAATTGCGCTGATATTGGCTTTGCCACCTCGCGCCGGAATAGCATCGACTGAGTCGAGGTATAATCGAAGTCTATCGACGTTCTCAGCCCCGGCCTCGCGGCCCGACTTGCCTCTAGGAGTTATGATGCACCTCCTGCGGCCAGGCGCTTCAGCAACGCAAGTTCCGGCTTCCGAATTAGCGTTTCCTTTGTTGTCTTGTTCTTAATGCGGTTTCCGTCGTTTTCCAGATCGAAGGATGCCAAAAGGGCCTTGTCGGCCAAACGGGTCACGAGGCCTTCCAGCAACAAATGCCAATCGGGATCGATAGGCCCAGTCGACGGTATCGCCAACGTCTTTCCATCGGAGGGGACAGAGACCGTCTCGCTGTTCCCTAGAACGCCGGCGAGGTCGATGGCCGGGATCTTAAGCAAGCCTGACTTGATCAGGCGTAGCTGGCGTTTGGCCTCTCGACCGTCATCCAACTCAAAGCGTATCCGCTGTCGTGCGTTCATGTCAGGGATCTGATCGATGTCGTCTTCGAGGCCCGCCGGCCTCTTGCGCCTCTTGACTACATTTTCCTGTTCGATTTCGCGCCTACGGACATACGCCAGCAGGCCTTCTCGATCTCCCCGAATCGTCACATCCGTCGGTCCGGTCCATGCGCTCTTGATGCCTTTTCTTTGATCGAGGATCCGGCGAGCCTTGACGTACTCTGCGATACGCGGAGGTTTGATCGCAATCGTGCCACCTCTGTGATGAGCGTCGAAGATGGCCTGGAGTTCGGGGTGGTCCTTCGCAGCGGACCTGATAATTTCTGCCCCCTCCCCGGATGCCAAGTCGTCACAGGCCTCTTCGAGCCGCCTCAGGGTTGAGAGGCGTTGCTCTGGACGCTTGAATTCACCGGCCTCCGCCTTCAGGCGCACCATGATGTCGCTCGAATGGATGCCCTGTGTGGGCCGCAGCCCCCCCTGCGCTGTCGCAGGCGCTACGATCGCTCCACTCATCACCGCACCTCCATCTCGACACCAGCCGGTCCTGCCTGTCCTCTAGAAGTAACTCGGAGTCGGTCCGGTCCAATTTTCTGAAGCACCTCAGCAATCCGTTCCTCTAGTGCAGGCAAATGGCGAATCGATGTCTCCCCGGTAACCAGAGACTCGATGTCGTCCATGCCTGCCGGCCCGCTCTCAAACGAGTCAAGGATTGCATCCGCGAACAGGCCTAGTGCGACCCTCGCCTTGCCGGGGTCCAGCCGGTAAAAGAACTCTTCGAGGTTGTTGGCCCTCGCGATCTGAAGAAGCAGCGCATTCCTGTCTTCTTCAATGCCGCGTGGCAACTGTGCGCCGCCTACGATCTCAGCGTCCTTGCACAGATTTCGCAGTAGCTGCAGTTCATGTGATTCGCAGAAGCCAACACTTACATTTGGCGTTTCCCCTTGCCCAAAGAGCGCCGGAAGATTGCCGCCCTTGCCAGCAAACGAGCCGGTGCTGATCCACTTCGAAAGCCTGCCTTCAGCCTCCCGGACATAAACGGCCTCAGCGAACCACTCCTCAAAGAGTTTTTCGCAATGTTCCGCTTCACGCCTCATCCCAGACCGAAGGGGTCCCGGATCGCGCCCTCCGTCTTCGGCGCAATTCATTTTTTCCGCGAGAGTGGCCTTGTTGCGCAGACTCTGTTTGATCTCCCACAGTAGCGTGTTTTGATGTAATACGAGCCCGGCCAAGAACATCGGTCCTGTGATCCGGAAGCGGCAGAGCGAGCAGGCTCGCTCTCGGTGCAGGCTCAGATACCCTGTCTTGGTTTTCGCACCACCCTCGCTGCAGCGGCCCCCGGAGCATATTCCATGGGGCAACAACTCCCACTGCGAGGTCCGCGACAAAATCTGTCTTTCGAACATCGAGAAAGCAGCGAAGTCGTCTTCGCTGCGAGTGTTGAACACGTTCGCTTTCAGGCGTCTGAGGTCTTCCTGCGTCATCTTGCGCAGGTCCTCGGCGGTAATCTTCCGCGCCTCCATTGCCCTCTGCAGTTCGTCGCGGGTGCGCGCGTTCGACACGGCGTTGTAATACCACGTCATCTCTTCGCTCGCATGTCCGACCAGACGCTGAACGATCTCAATCGGGACGCCATGGGCCAACAGACTAGTGACACCCGTGACCCGCAGGGAATGAAGATCAAAGATCGGACGCCCGCGACGGCGGGGTTTTTGGTCATCAGCGTCAACGTCTTCAATTACCTCTTGTTGGATGTCGTCCTCTTCCCCTTCGTCTTGATCGATGTCATCCATCTCGCCTTCGTCATCGAACAGGCTGACTTCAAAGCCCAACTTTGCGGACAGGATCGGCTCACAATGCTCCAAGAGGTCGTAATAGTATGATGCGATCCGCCCATCGCTCAGAGGTTTGTGAAGCGGATCAATAGGATCGCGGAAGATCGGAAATGTGTCATCGAAAAGATCGAGGTCACCATACCTCTCCTGTGCCTGTGTGACTCTGGTGGCCTTCACGGGCCCATCTATTGGATTATATTTCTTCTGCCATTCGATAACCCGGTGAACGTTTTTTGCTACCTCTTTGTCGATCCAAGGCACCTCAAACTCCGGACCGGTCTTGTTCGTGTTTATGAACATGCCGAGCCCCACTTGGTGCCTTCCGATACCTAGTTTGCTCCGCATAAAGAACCCCTGTTTTCGGCCCTTAATCGCCGTCGGCAGAACATTTTTTCCGTATTCAAGGATATCAATATCAAGAACCATCTCGTCGCCCTCACCACTATCGAGGTAGCGAGCGTGGGCCTTGCGAAACGGGATGTTCAGAAGCAGGTCGACAATTACCGCTAGGCCGGGGAACCACTCCCGTCTGTGTTGGCCAGTTTCCGGATCTCTTATGCCGCACCAATCCGTAAGTTTTCCTGTAATCGTGGTGCGTTCTTTGCTGAACTCGAAGTCGTTCTTACGATTTTCCTCCACGATAATCTGCCAAATCTCGGGTTCCATGGCCTCACGAACCGTGCGCCAATGTCGCGTCGAAGATCGCTTCCCCTTTATTCGGTCAGTCCTTTGTAGGATGGGACATCCCGCGGGAGAGAGGTTCCGCTGCGTGGCATCATGTATCCACATCTGACGTAGATCGCTGATCGCTTGGTTCTTCCGATCAAGCGCTATGTCCCGCTCCTTCATGAACTCCATAAAGGTGTAATGACCGGTTCCGGCCGCGTTGATGTGTTGAAGCCGGTCTATTGCCGATAAATCCGTCGGTAAGGGAAGGCCGAGATCGTAGAGCTTGCGAAGGTAAAGAAGCCAGTTCGTCAGGCTGTTGATCTTCCCCTGAACAGACTTGACGCCGAACAGAGGCAACAGGTCGCGCATCTGACGTGCCCAAGCCACGATTGGGGCCGGTTGGACGTCCGGCTCCGGCCTTCCAACAATCTTTTCGTAATGCCCCTCGCGGAGGTTGACCTTCGGATCGTCGACCCAAGCCCATGCCTCCCTACTTGATAACTTGGTCTTTCCGGCAAGTTTCAATGTAGCATGGTCGTCGGCCAAGCTCACGCCATGATATTCGTGGAGATACCGGAAGAGAAAACGGCTTCCGATTAGACCATGCTGCTTACTCGTCAGCCTCCTAAAATGCTCATTGTAATATTCGAAAACATCGGAACAGATCGGCATATTTGGAAAGAAGGTTGAAGTATGATCGATCCAACGCACGGCACGTATGTAAGGGTCATAGTCCTCAAGATTTTTTGAGGTAGAATTCGACTTTACCCATGGAATCCAACCATCCCAGAAATCAAGTGTACCTTCATGGAGCAAGCAGGTCCTGGCTAATGGCTTGAGGGCGCCGGGCGTGCCTTGCAGCAGCAGCAATCCCCAGACATCTAGTGGGAACAGCCAAACGCCGGCGTGATGGAGATGCTTGGCAAACCAGTAACGCGCGATGGGACGGTTCTTCAACCGAGACCGACAAGTTCCTCGGATAAACAGGTCGTTGCACGCCCCAGAGATCTCGTCCAGGAACTGAAGCGGGTCGTTCGTTTGCTCAAGGTCATTTTCGATGCCAGGGTCAATCCACAACCTGCATTCGCCGAAATTTGGGTGGATGCGGTTCGCCCATTCTTCGAGTGGGTCTGCAGTCAACCAATCGGCCAACCGCGCCTGATCCTCGATGCTCAGTCGCGGAATGCGCGCGGAGGTTAATTCATCATCGCCAATCGGATGTTTTTTATCGAAGCCGAGCGCCTCGATTCCCTCCTTGACCGCTCCGCCCGAAAACCTACTGGTTCTCCAGGCCTTCTTTCTCTCGCCGTCAATCCTGGACTTGTTGCCCCTCATCTCCGCCCCGCCGAGAGCGAAAACCATCGGCAAACTGGTCCTGTAGTCTTCATCGTTAACAGTCCGGAAGATTTCCCTGAGCCCCCCGATGTACTTTTCGCGGAAAGAAACGAGGAGGGCCCTCAGTTCATCCAAGTCCGGCACACGCAACAGCACGAATTTGTCGAGTGAAGCGGAAACTAGGGTTGGATCCGCGCCATCGTCGAGATCAAACGCGACTACGTTACTGTCGTTTCTGAGTTCCATGTCCTTCATGCGGAAATCAATGCCTTCTGCTGTCGCAAACTGTCGTACCCATTCTGGATATGTACTCGAATTCTCTGATTGTCCTCCCATCCGTAGTCATCCTGCGACTCCGTGGAGCGATGATGCATGAGAACCTGCCTCACATCCCGTCCCAGCCCCAAGACGTTCTTCGCGTATGAAAGGAAGAAATGGCGCAGACCGTGAATGTTTAGCCCCCCCTCGTGTGCTTTCAGCCCAAGCCGATTACAGGCTCTATCGAACGCACTTTCGACGGCCTTCATTCTAAGCGGATTGCCTATGATATCCGGTTTACGGGGATCGGTGACGCACCACAGGAATGGATGACGGTTAGAGAATGTCTGCCTACGTTCAAGGTGGCGCTCGAGCACCAAGCGAACGAGTTCGTAGTAGTGTGCCGCCATTGTTTCGTCGAGCCAGTAGACCTGACTAACGAGCCGGCTCTTGTTATGGAAGGCCACCCCCTTAAATCCAGCCTCTCCCATCCAATTCGATTGCTCGCCGCTGCCTCGTGGTCCCAAGTCGGGTCTGGGAATCAAGCCAAATTCCGATCTGAGAAACTGCGCGCGTGTCATTTTGGTGTTCTTTAAAGTTCCACACCAAGTGCTTTCCCAAGGATGGGCGATGAGGACAAGAGGAGTCCGATCATCGTCATCCCCCGGAAAAAATCGTGGACGTTGCGATGGCGGCAAGACGTCGCACGCCCACATGTTGAGTTGCTCCGAGATTCTCACGCCTCCCCAGGCGCCAAGAGTCCATATGGCTTTGTAGACGGGATTTCGCTCGCTCTCGATAAGATCTCTGATAAAGCCCAAATCGATCGCTTCGTCGGTTCCCCGACGCCGACGCTCTTGGCGGCGCAAGGAAATTTTTGGCCTATCCTGCTTCGGAAGGATTTCCGCCCAGGTCCGCCGCCGCTTGGCGAGATGGGCAAAGAAGTCGCGTCGCCTCATCTTTTCCATCGCCGCCAAGGTCCGAGGCGCCTTACCCGCAGAGGTGTCAACTCGGCACATCGGGAGAATCGGGAGATAGCCGTAGCGCGAACTGCACCACTCGGAATAGGTACGGAGGTGCCGAAGATCGTTTTCGAACGTGCTCCACTTCACTGGCTTCCAACCCAAACCCAGCGGATCATTGCCATCAGAATCCGCCGAACCGATGAGCCGGTAGTCAGCGTAGAGGTAAACCAGATTAATCAGATCGTCCGCGCTGATTGGGGCCCAATTGTATACAGCTGCATAGAGGTCCGCGAACCGCCCGATCGTGGAATTGAGTGCTCTGACGTCATTGAACTCGAACGGCCCCTCTAGCAAACTGGAGCTCAATTCGAGCAGTTCACGCAGCGGAGAAGCTCCATCGCCAGCTCCGCCACGCTGTGATTCAATCAAAAGGACTGGGATAAGGTTTCCGGGAACGCTCGCACGGATCGTCACGACAGTATGCACGGAGGAAGGATGAACGCCGGGCCTCTCGGACGTTCGTCCTTCCTCCGTGTGATCAGTCATGCCGATCACGTCCTCTCCCCCCCTGCTAATTTCAAAATACGAAATACAAATAGGGTGAATATGAAGTTATGTCCCATTCAGACAATATGTCAACGGATACCTTTTGATGCTTCACAATATGATTGTCGGTAGGGTGAAATGGGCTTCGACGTCAAGACGCTGCGCCAAGTCGTCCGCCTGCGAAAGATGGACGCCGCCGACCGCGACGAACAGGAAGCCCTGCTCGATCTCTATAAGCGGGTGCTTGAACTCTGACGGACCCCGACGGCAGACGGCATTAAAGTGCCGGCAGGTCGGCCGCGATCCTTGCGCAGGCGGCCGACATCGCATCGCTCAGCGCCTTGACCGCCGCCCCGACGGTGTTGTCGGTCGCCTCTTTTTCGATCTGATAGGTCTTGAGCAGGAGCATACGGTCGTCCTTGCCGCCGCTCAGCGCCACCTCGAGGGCGACCACGACCTTCGGCGTGGCGCCGCGCACCTGCTCGAACCGCTTGATCTTGGCGATCAACGTAAATTGGGACCCGACCCGCAGTTCCGGCGTCACGACACTTCTCGCCACGCCCGCCGCCCGCAGATAGCCGACCATCTCGTCGCGAAGCATGGTACCGGGTGGTTCCAGCCAAAAGTGATAGTGGTAGGCATTAACCTGCAACGGGTCGGACGCCTCGCTGAAGACGATGGCCCGTCCCGCCGCCAGGCCATCGGCCGACAAACGGGGCACCTCGAGGGTACCCGGCAGCTTGGGCTTTTCCAGTGCCACCGTCGGCGGCACCACCTGCAGGCGGTAGAAGGTATCCTGGGTCACCGGCGGCTGCGCGCAGGCGGCAAGCAGCACGGCCAGAATGGCGACGACGAGCGCGTGGGTTCTGTTCACCGGGCTTCCTCCCTTCGGCCTTGAGTCAACGGCTGCCGGCCGCCTGATCGGGGGGCGGCGTTCCTCCAAGAAGCAGCCCCGGATTTTCCCGGATCTGCCGGCTGAACTCGTACATATTGCGCGACGCACCCTCCATGTTCTGGTTGAGGATGTCGATGTGCCGGGCCACCGATTCGACGACATGGCGAAGGTCGATGATGGCCCGCTCGACGTCCAGCTTGTTGTCGATGAGCAGCGTATCAAGCGTCTCCAATACCCCGTCGATGCGCGACCGGGTGACGCTGATGTCCCTGGAGAATTCGGAAAGATTGCCGACCGTCGCCTCCGTCCTGGCGAGCACGCCCTCCAGCGTCCGGCGGTTGGCCGGGCTGAACAGCTTGCTGAATTCGCCCGAAGCAATCTGCATCTGATGGGTCAGGATCTGCACGTCGTCGACGATGGCGGGCAACCGCTCGGCCAGATCTGCGGCTAGACCGCCCAGGTCGTCGACCAGCTTGCGCCCCTGGTTGCCGGCGATCTCATCGATGTTGCCGACCGCCCTGTTGAGCGTGACGATCAGCGGCTTGAGGTCGCCCTCGGCAAACTCGCCAAGCTGGCCCACCACCGATGCCATCGCTGCGAACAGGTTCTCCGCCTCCCGGCTTTCGATGCGCTCTCCCGGTTTCAGAGACGTCGATCCGCTCCCCTCGGAGATGGCGATGACGATGGCTGACAACAGCCCCGGCGCCTGGATGGCGGCGACGCTGTCGGACGGGATGCGCCAGCCCCGCCGGACGCTGACATCGACACGGAACCGCATGCCGCCGCCCGCCGGCTCCGGCGTCACCCTCTCCACCTGTCCGACGGGATACCCTTCGTAAAGCACCTGGGTGCCGTACTTGACCCCGGTGACGTTCCGATAGACGGCGTGGTAATTGTCGGTCGCCCCACCCCCACCCGACAGGATCACCACGGCGATCACCAGGACAGCCGTCATTGCAATGACGAAACCGCCGACCATGGCATAGTTGATCCGGGTGCCCTTCATGCCGCCGCCCCCCTGCTTTTCTGCTCGCCCGTCAGCCGCCTGAGATATTCGTCCGGATCGATGGGCTCGTCCTCCATCCGTCGGTTCAATAAATTCTGGATGCGCTCGCTTGGATGATCGCGCAATTCGTCCACCGTCCCGGTGAACAGGATCTCGCCATGATCGAGGACGGCTATGCGATCGGCGATCTTGAAGGCGCTCGCCAGTTCGTGGGTTACCACCACGATGGCCATGTCCATGGCATCGCGCAGCTTGAGGATCAGATCGTCGAGCGCCGAGGACACCACCGGATCAAGGCCGGCAGACGGCTCGTCGCAAAAAAGGATGCGGGGATCCATGACGATGGCCCGCGCGAACGCCGCACGCTTGGTCATCCCGCCCGACAGCTCGGACGGCATCAGATCCTCGAACCCGGCCAAACCGACCACTTCCAGCTTGAGCCGGGCCATGATCTCCATGGTGCTCCGGTCAAGGCTGGTGTGCTCGCGCAACGGCAGCATGATGTTGTCGCCCACCGTCATCGAACTGAACAGCGCGCCCCCCTGGAAGGCGACCCCCATCTTCCGTCGCAGGGCAAGCAGCTCGCGCATGCCGAGGCGGGCCACGTTCTGGCCGAGGACCCGGACGGTTCCCGAGGTCGGCGTTTCGAGCGCCATGAGATGGCGGAGGAGCGTGCTCTTGCCCGAGCCGGAGCCGCCCATGATCACCAGGATCTCGCCCTCGAAGACGTCCAGGCCGACCCCCTTGAGGATCCGGCGGGACCCGTAGTGGGCGACCAGGTTTTCAACCTCGATGACCTTGCGGCGCGGTCCCACGGGAAGCTGCGGCTCACTCACCCTTCCCCTCCCTATCTTGTCAACGTGGCCACGAGGACAAACAGCATGTCGGTGACGATGATGGCCGAAATCGCCTGGACCACCGCGCGCGTCGTCGCCTGGCCCACCCCTTCGGCGCCGCCTTCCACCCGGGCGCCGTTCATCACGCCGATGACGGCGATCAGGATGCCGAAGGCGACGCTCTTGAAAAAGCCGTGCGCCACGTCACCCACGTTCAACGCCTCCAACAGGGCGGCAACGAAGGCCTTCATCGAGATGCCGAGGTCGATGCCGACATAGATGCCGCCAGCAAACATCGCCGTCAGTCCGCTGAAGATGGTCAGCGCCGGCACCATCACCAGCATGGCAATCAGTGCGGGCGCCACCAGGAAACGCTCGGGCCGGATGCCCATCACCACAAGGGCGTCGAGTTCCTGATTGATCTTCATCGTGCCGATGCGGGCGGCCAACGCCGAACCCGACCGTCCGGCGATGAGGATGCCGGTGATCAACGGCGCGAATTCGCGGACGGCGCCCTTGGCGATGCCGAAGACGACCCGCGATTCAGCCCCCAGCGGTTTCAGCATGATGATGCCCTGCATCGCCAGGACCGCGCCGATGGCGGCCGACAGCACGGCGATGATGGGGATGGCGTGAATGCCCACCTCCATCATTCGGCGAAGCACCGCGTCGGCCCGCACGGGCTGGCCGATGAACGGTCCATAGGCGAGCCAGAACAGGCTTTCACCGGCCAGGACGGCGCAGGTACCCGCCTCCTCAAGCCCGCGCACGGTGGCTTGACCCACCCGTTCGAGCACCCGCGAAACCGGACCGTTGGGGACGCTGAGCGGCATGGCGTTCCGTCTAGCCCTTGGTTCCATCCTCGACGGCGGCGTGGATGGTGAAGACGCGATCCAGCCTTGCCAACCTGAACACCCGCATGGCGGCGTCGCTGACCGCCGCCAAGGCGAACCCGAGGTCGGCCTTGCGGGCCTTCTGGAAGGCCTCGACCAGTGACGCCACGCCGGAACTGTCGATATAGGAAACCCTGGACATGTCGACGACGACCGGCCGCTTGCGGGCCACGCAGTCGAGCAGCACCTTGCGCGCGGCCGGCGAGGTTTCGAGGTCGACGTCGCCCTCGAAAGCCACCACGATATGGCCGCCGCTCTCGCGGATCTCGTGTCTCATCCGGCCTCTCCCCTTCCCAACTTCTTTACCATCCTCAACAGGTTGCCGCCATCGTCCGTGGCCGGCGCGAATTCGACGACATCCATGATTTCCTGCATCAGATGGGTGCCGAGACCGCCCGGTCGCACCTCGTCAAGGTCGCGAGGCCTGATCTCCCGAGGATCAACCGTTTCGGCAAAATCGCGCAACAGCACGATCAGGCTGTCGCCGTCGCGGCGAACGTCGAGCGTGATCTCGCCGTCGGGACCGCCCCCGTAGGCATGGCGGATAATGTTCTGGCAGGCCTCGTCAATGGCCAGCACGCAATCCCGCGCCGCCGCCTCGGGGCAGCCTGTCTCGTCCAGCACCGCGGCGATCGTCTCGCGGACCCCCTTGAGCTCGGCCGGACGCGACGGGAAGGCCAGCCGCAACAGCCCGTCGCCGACCGACTGGGCGGCCGGGCCGGCGTCATTGACGGCCAGCAGCGTCAGGTCGTCGCGGGGCAAGCGGCCCGACTGGCGCAATCGGGCGATCACCGCGTGAAGGCGGTCGGCCACCGGCATCTGCGAAGAGGCGTCCAATATCCCCTTCAGCCCGTCGGCACCCAGTGTACGCTCGCCGTCAACGTGGCCTTCGGTCACGCCGTCACTGAAGACGTAAAGGGTGCCGCCATCCAGATACAGTTCGGTTTCCGGATATCCATCGGGTCCCGGCAGCGGCAGGATGCCCAATGGCGGCGCCTCGGCCGGCAACGCCCGATACTCGCCGTCACGGCGCCGCCAAAGCGGCGGCTCGTGGCCGGCGTTGACCAGGCGCACCCGGCCGGTGCCGGGGTCGAACACGCCGCCGACCATGGTCACGAACATGCCGAGGGTCGCCGTTTCGCAGATCTCGCGGTTGACGACGCCAAGCAGCCGCCCCGGCGACGGCTCCGTCTTGCCCAGGCAACGGAACAGACTGGCCGTCTTGGCCATCATCAGGGCGGCGTTCATACCCTTGCCCGAAACGTCGCCCAACGCGAAGCAGATGGCGCCGTCCTCGCGCTCGAAGAAATCGAAGAAGTCGCCCGAAACCATGCGGGCCGGCACGTTGACGCCGTGTACCGGGAAGGGCTCGGGCCGCGCCTTGGGCAGCAGGCTGCGCTGGATCTCGGTGGCCAGTTCCAGCTCGTGGCGGACCCTCTCCTGCTCGACCAGCGCCTCGGCCTGCTTGGCGTTGACGATGGCCAGCGCCGCCGAGGAGCTCAGGCCCTGGAGAATGGCCAGATCGCTCGCGTCGAACCGTCCGTCGCCGCCCCGCTTGTTGACCAGTTCGATGGCGCCGATCCGAGCATCCCTCACCGACATCGGGGCGCACAGGATCGAGCGGGTGGAGAACCCGGTCTCTCTGTCCACTTCCCGGTGAAAATCGGGGTCCTGGGAGGCGTCGCGAACGATGCATCCGGCGTTGGCCGCCACGCAGCGGCCGACGATCCCCTGATCGGCATCGAGCACGAGGCCGACAATCTCGGTCGCCCCGCAACAGGCATGGCAGCGCAACCTGCCCGCGGCCTCGTCCAGCAGAAACAGGGCGCCGCCTTCGGCGTCCAGATAGCGGGTGATCCGCTCGACCGCCTTGGCCAGCGTCGCGGCCAGGTTGCGGCTCGACGCGAAATCCGCCCCCATCAGAGCAAGCAGTTCCAGGTGGTCGGCCGCGGTCTTGCCGGGCCGGGCCGCAAGGTCGTCAACGGATGGTTGCTTGACCATGCGGCGACTATGCCCCGAATCGCCTCGCCGGGCAAACCCGCACGTCGCTTGACCGGGAATACTGGGCACCGCTACGCTCACGGCGGGGGAAGCGATGGCGCAGGGTCTTGGACAACGGGTCCGCGACTGGGTCTTTCGGCCGTGGCTGGATTGGGTGCAGGTCGAGATCAGCACCGAGTGCAACGCACGGTGCATCTATTGCCCCACCGCCACACCCGGTACGGCCTGGCCCCGGCGCCACATGTCCCTGGCCGATTTCCGGCGCATCCTGCCCATGGTGGCGCGTTCGACCAAACCGTCGTCCTGGCGCCAACCGCTTCTTCACCTGCAGGGGTGGGGCGAGCCGCTGACCAATCCCGATTTCCTGGCCATCGCGGCCGCCGCCAAGGACGCAGGCCTTAGGATCGGCACCACGTCAAACGCGATGGCGCTTGATTCCACAATGGCGGCCAAGCTGGTCGAGTCCGGGATCGACATCCTTTCACTGTCGGTCGCCGGCATCGAAGGTCGCAACGACGCCATCCGCCGGGGCACCCGATTGCAGCAGGTGTTCGAGGCCCTGGCCGCACTCGACCGCTGCAAGACGGAACGGCAAAGCGCCACCCCGTCGCTTCATATCGCCTATATGTTGCTGACCTCAGGCCTGGACGACCTGGAGCGCATTCCCGAGACCTTCGTCGGACGCGGCGTCCAACAGATCGTGGTCAGCACCTTGGGCTTCATTGCCGACGAATCGCTCCGCCGCGAGGCCATCGTTCCGCGCACGGAGGCCGAATACATGGTGCTCCATCGCCGCCTCGATCAGGTGGCGGAACGGGCCGCCGCGATGGGTATGGCGCTGGACCATCGGATACCCCCGCCGCCCGATGGCCGGCCCGGACTCTGCGCCGAGAACGTCCAGGCGGCCCTGATCGTCACGGTCGACGGCGACGTGACGCCTTGCATGTTCAGCCGTTTCGACCCGGCGCCCTTTGTCTTCGGCAACCTCGCCCGTCAATCGCTGTCGGAAATCTGGTGGAGCGACGCCTATCTCAAGTTCCGCCGATCGTTCTGGGACGGCGCGCCACCGCCACGTTGCCTCGCCTGCGACAAGTTGGACCGTCACTAACACCTTCGCCGCCCACGGGCGGACGCGCCGCCCCCGACCGACTTGTGGCGCGGCGGCGGCGCGATTATGTAGGAGCCATGCGCCATTCCCCCTATCAGGCCCTTGAGGGCCGTTTCCGCCGGCTGTTCGCCCTGCGCGACGCTGAAGCCTTTCTGACCTGGGACTTGGCGGCCATGATGCCGCCGGGCGGCGCCGACAGCCGCGCCGAGCAACTGGCCCAGTTGCGCGCCATCCAGCACAACCTGCTTACCGCGCCCGACATGGGAGAACTGATCGAGGCGGCCGAGGGCGGCGACCTCAACCCCGGCGAAACCGCCAATCTGCGAGAGATGCGGGCGCAGTGGCGGCGCGCCGCCGCCCTCCCCGAGGATCTGGTGACCGAACTGTCGCGGGCCTTTTCGGTCTGCGAAACCACGTGGCGAGCCGCCCGTCCGGCCAGCGATTTCGCCGCCATCCTGCCCCATCTCGAAAGGGCGCTGGCGCGTGTCCGCGAAAAGGCGGCCATTCTGGCCGAAGCCCTCGATGTTCCGCCTTACGACGCCTTGCTCGACGGCTACGAGCCGGGCGGCCGAGCCGCCGACATCGATGCCGTTTTCGACGATCTGGTCGCCTTCCTGCCGGGATTCCTGGAGGAGGTTGTTGTCCGGCAAGCCGGCGAGCCGACGGTGGATCGTCCGCCGGGTCCGTTCGCCATTGAAACCCAGCGTCGGGTCGGCCTGGAGTTCATGAAGCAAGTGGGCTTCGATTTCGGGCGCGGGCGGCTGGACATCAGCCTGCACCCCTTCTGCGGCGGCAGCCACGAGGACGTGCGCATCACCACCCGATACAACGAGGACGACTTCACGTCGAGCCTGATGGGTGTGCTGCACGAAACCGGCCACGCCCTGTACGAACAGGGCCTACCCCGGAAATGGCGCGACCAGCCGGCCGGCGACGCGCGCGGCATGAGCGTGCACGAAAGCCAGTCGTTGCTGATCGAGATGCAGGTATGCCGCTCGGCTGCCTTCCTCCGGCACGCGGCGCCGATTCTGGCCGCGTCCTTCGGCGGCGAGGGGCCGGCCTGGGACGCCGACAACCTGGTCCGCCTGTTTACCCGGGTCAAGCCCGGCTTCATCAGGGTCGATGCCGACGAGGTCACCTACCCCGCCCACGTCATCCTGCGCTATCGTCTGGAAAGGGCCATGGTCGAGACGGCGCTGGAGGCCCGCGATCTGCCGTCCGCCTGGAACGAGGGAATGCACTCGCTGCTGGGCATTGTGCCGCCCGACGACCGTCGCGGTTGCCTGCAGGATGTCCATTGGTACGACGGTGCCTGGGGCTATTTCCCGACCTACACCCTGGGCGCCATGACCGCCGCCCAGATCTTCGCCGCCGCCAAACGGGCCGACGCCGCCATCGAGCCCGGCATCGCCCGGGGCGATTTCGCGCCCCTGCTGGCTTGGCTGCGCGCCAATATCCACGGCAAGGGATCGCTGCTGACCACGCGTGATCTGCTGACGGAAGCGACCGGCGGGCCGCTCGACGCCGCGCCGTTCAAGGAGCACTTGCGGACCCGCTACCTCGGCTGACGCCGCCGCACATATGGCGGCCTCCGATGTGGGTCACCGGCTGAACGTCCGACCACGGGCGGCCAAAAGTTTCCGGCCCCTTTGCGGGGCCGGAACTGTTTCGGGAGATGAGGCGGGAACCGACGTTTTCGGGATTTGGTGTCAGGCGGCGATCCGCATGCCCGGCCGGATCTGCCAGGCGCCGACCACCTCATTGCGGGGAACAACCCGGAGAACGGCGGCGCAATCGAGGTCGCTTTCGAGGAACACAACCAGCCCCTTGATGCCGGCGAAGTAATAGGACTTGAAGGCCTTGGCCCCGGCCACCGCGGCGTCAGCGACCAGCTTCATGTGCCGATCATAGTCACCACGCGTCCGACCCAGAAACTGGATTTCGTAGCTGAACATGGCCGATGCCGCCTTGAAAACATGACGTTTGCGAAGAGGCCGGTGCGCGTCGGCCGATGTCCCTCCCGCGAACGGGTCAACCGCACTAAGCCTGATCGTGAACGGAAAAAGTTGCCAAATCGTTTACGTGGTCGCCGCTTGCCGGGCGGTGCGGCGGAGGATAGGCTAGGCGCCCATTGCAGCCCCTGGTTTTCGGGAGATCGTTCGTGAAATACGTCAGCACCCGGGGTAAGGCCCCCATCCTTCCGTTCGACGACGTCCTGCTGGCCGGCCTGGCCCGCGACGGCGGCCTCTATGTCCCCGAAACCTGGCCGCGCTGGACGCGCCGGCAGATCAGGTCGCTGCGCGGTTTGTCTTATGCCGAACTGGCCGTCGAGGTGATGCAACCCTTCATCGGAACCAGCATCCCGCAGACCGATTTCGCCAGGATCGTCGCCGACGCCTATGCCGGGTTCGGTCATGCGGCGGTGGCCCCCTTGAAGCAGATGGGCGGCGACCGTTGGGTGCTGGAGTTGTTCCACGGACCGACGCTCTCCTTCAAGGATTACGCCCTGCAGGTGGTCGGCCGTCTGTTCGATTACGTGCTGAAGGCCAAGGGTCAGCGGGTGACCATCGTCGGCGCCACCTCGGGCGATACCGGCTCGGCGGCCATCGAGGCCTGCCGCGACCGCGACGCCGTCGACATTTTCATCCTTCATCCCAAGGGCCGGGTGTCCGACGTCCAGCGCCGCCAGATGACGACCGTTCCCTCGGCCAACGTGCACAACATCGCCGTCGAGGGCACCTTCGACGACTGCCAGGACATGGTAAAGGCGATGTTCAACGATGCCGCCTTCCGCGACCGCTTCAACCTGTCCGCGGTCAACTCCATCAACTGGGCCCGCATCATGGTCCAGATCGCCTACTATTTCGCCGCCGCCGTGGCCTTGGGCGCGCCCGATCGCGCCGTCACCTTCGCCGTGCCCACCGGCAATTTCGGCAACGTCTTCGCCGGCTACGGGGCGAGGCGCATGGGCCTGCCCATCCCCAAGCTGATCATCGGATCGAACAGCAACGACATCCTGACCCGCTATTTCACCGCGGGCACCATGGAAACGGCGCCCGTCGTCCCCACGTTAAGCCCCAGCATGGACATTCAGATCTCTTCCAACTTCGAACGGCTGCTTTTCGAGTTCTACCGCCGCGAGGGCGGCCGCCTCGCTCCGGTGATGGAACGGTTCCGCGCCAAGGGCACCGTGTCCTTCGGTCGCGGCCGATGGCAGCGCATGCGCAAGATCTTCGACGGCACCCGGCTGGATGACGCCGGCACCCGCGACGAGATCCGCCGCGTCTATCAGGAAACCGGCGAGATGCTCGATCCGCACAGCATCATCGGCCTGGTGGCCGGCGAACGGCTGCGCGCCGCCGATGGCTCCGCCCTGGTCGCGGTGGCCACCGCCCATCCCGCCAAGTTTCCCGTCGCCGTCGAGGAGGCGACCGGCGTCAGGCCGGAGCTGCCGGCCCGCCTGGCCGATCTGTTCGAGCGCCGGGAGCGCTATGACGTCCTGCCCGCCGACATCGGCGCCGTGAAGGAATTCGTGACGGGCCGCATGGCCCGGAAAGTCGCCCACGCATGACCGTCGAAGTCACGACCCTGGAAAATGGCCTGACCGTCGCCACCGATCCGATGGATTCGGTCGAAACCGCATCGGTCGGCGTTTGGGTGACCGCCGGCACCCGCGACGAGCGGCCCGAGATCAACGGCGTATCCCACCTGCTCGAACACATGGCCTTCAAGGGCACCCGGCGACGCAGCGCCCAGGCCATCGCCGAGGAGATCGAGGCGGTCGGCGGGCACCTCAACGCCTATACCTCGCGCGAGCACACCGCCTATTACGCCAAGGTGCTGAAGGACGACCTGCCGCTGGCCGTCGACATCATCGCCGACATCCTGCAGAACGCCACGCTGGACGCCGACGAACTGGCCCGCGAGCGGTCCGTCATCATCCAGGAGATCTCGCAGTCGCTGGACACCCCGGACGACGTCATCTTCGACCACTTCCAGCATACCGCCTTCCCCAACCAGCCCATCGGCCGCCCGGTCATGGGCTCGGCGGAGCTCATCCGCGATATGCCGCGCGGCGCCATTGTCGATTACATGCGCGGCCATTACAGCGGGTCGGGCATGGTGCTGGCAGCGGCCGGCCGGGTCGATCACGAAACCGTCGTGCGCCTGGGTCGCGAGGCCTTCGGCGCGCTGCCGGCCGGCGCCGCCCATTCGCGCGAGGGAGCGAGCTACGTCGGCGGCGACTTCCGGGAAGCCAAGGACCTGGAGCAGGTCCACGTGGTTCTCGGACTCGCCGGCGTGTCCTATGAGGATGATGACTTTTATGCCGTTTCGGTCCTGTCGACCTTGCTGGGCGGCGGCATGTCGTCGCGGCTGTTCCAGGAGATCCGCGAGAAGCGCGGCCTCGTCTATACCATCCAGTCGTTTCATTCCTCGTATTCCGACGGCGGCCTGTTTGGCATCTACGCCGGCACCGGCGAAGGCGAGGTGGCCGAGGTGATGCCGGTACTCTGCGAGGAGGTCCGCAAGGTTTGCGAGGCGGTCAGCGCCGAGGAGGTCGACCGCGCCCGCGCCCAGTTGAAGGCCAGCCTGTTGATGGCTCTGGAAAGCACGTCGTCCAGGGCGGAGCAGTTGGCCCGCCAACTGATGGTGTTCGGCCGTCCGATTCCGGTGGCCGAGACCATCAAGCGGGTAGAGGCCATCGACGGCGAGGCGGTAACCCGCGCCGCCCGACGCCTGACGAACAGCCGCCCGACCCTCGCCACCCTCGGACGCATCGCCAAGGTTGAGCCCTACGAGAAGATCGCCGAGCGGCTGGCCTGAGAGAGTCCCGCGTCGTGGGGCGTACGATCAGGCGTGGCCGGCGGAATCCGACAACATGCGCGGATCGATGCCCAGCTTCGCCATTGCCTTTTCCCATTTACCTTCGACGTTGCCCGCGCCGAAAACCAGTTCGTCGTCGGCGGTGACATGCAGCCAGCCATTGGCCTTGATCTCCTCGTCCAGCTGGCCCGGCCCCCAGCCGGCATAACCCAGTGCCAGAAGCGAACGGCGCGGTCCGCTGCCGATGGCTATTGCCTTGAGGATATCGACCGTGGCGGTCAGGGCCACCTGTTCGTCGACGATCAGCGTGGCGTCGCGTCGATAGTCGGGCGAATGCAGCACGAAGCCACGGCTGGACTCGACGGGACCGCCGAAGTGGATCTTGATCTGGTCGCCGATGCCTACGCTTTCGATGCCGAGTTGAGCCAACAGGTCGGGGAAACTCAGCGATTCGATCAGCTTGTTGACCACCAGCCCCATCGCCCCGTCGGCATTGTGGGCGCACATGTAGATGACGGCCTTGGTGAACCGCGGATCCAACATGCCCGGCATGGCGACCAGAAGTTGGCCGGCCAGATACGGTTGGTCATCTCCTTTGACAGCCATCGTTCCTTCGCCCTGTGAGCGGTTGTCGAACGCTCCGTGGGAGCGATCGGATCCACACACACCATTTTGACATAGGGACCCGGGTGGGGAAAGCCGTTCCATGGCGCTTCCGAGTGCGGTGACTCACCTTCGCGTGATGTCGTCGCTCCGTCCTTAAAAAGCGTCGATATCGTCGCCATCTAGGGATCCGGATCGGCGATTCGCCGATCTCATGGCTCCGGTTTTTGCAGCGAAAGGAAACAACTCCATGGTCATGAAGCCGCGCAGTGCCGCCCACGAGCGCGAGCACCTCGCCAAGCATGAGGAAGAATTCAAAATCGCGGCACGCCGCAACCGCCTTCTGGGCCGCTGGGCCGCGGCGAAAATGGGCCTCAGCGATGAAGACGCCGAAGCCTACGCGCGGGAGGTCGTGGCCTGCGATCTCGATGAACCCGGCGAGGACGACGTGCGGCGCAAGCTCCTGGACGACTTCGCGAAGAAGGCTATTATCGTCACGGAAAAAGAAATTTCCCACCAGATGGCCTCCCTTTTCAATGAAGCCCGCGCCCAGCTCGCCAAAGGAAACTCGTGACCCGCAGTCATTCCGGCCCACGCCGGCGATGCGTCTGAGACACGGCCGCCCCATCCGCGGCAAGCGCGCGCTTGTGGTGGCCCTTCTTCTGAGCGGCCTCGGCATTCCGGCCGCCGAGGCAGCGCCGCCGGCTTCGCAATGGGCCGAAACCGAACAGACGGCAGTCCGGCTGATCGCCGCCACCGAGGCGGCAGGCGCCTCGGAAGCCGTTCCACTCGGCATCGAGTTCCGTCTGGAAAAGGATTGGAAGATCTATTGGCGTTCGCCCGGCGACGCCGGCTTCCCGCCACGTCCCACATGGTCGGGCTCGGAGAACCTTGCCGAGGCCACGCTGAGCTGGCCGATCCCGACCCGATTTTCGGTGCTCGGCCTCGAGACGCTGGGCTACGAAGATGGTGTCGTCCTTCCCGTCACTGCGCGCCTTGACCGCCCGGGAGAACCGCTTCGTCTGCGGGCCAGCATCGACTACCTGACCTGCAAGGAGATCTGCATCCCCTACACGGCCGAACTCGCTCTCGACCTGCCCAGCGGCGATGCCAAGCCCAGTCCTTTCGCCCATCTGATCAACCGCTTCTCCGTCCGCGTTCCCGGAGACGGCGCCGCCCACGGCCTTTCGATCCAGCGGGTCGAGGCCGTTGGAACGGAGGGAACGGCCCTGCGGGTCGTTGCCACGGCGGCGGAACCCTTTGGCGCCCCCGACGTCTTCGCGGAAGGCCCGACCGAATTGGTGTTCGACCGTCCAGAGATCATGCTCGAACAAGCCGGCCACGTCGCGGTCGCCACCCTTGGCGTGCACGGGCTCGATCGCCTCAAGCAGCCACTGACCGCGATCCGGTTGACCATCACGGTCGCCGACGGGCCGCGCGGGGCCGAGCGCACGGTGGTCCCCATTGCGGCCGGAAACGGGGACGGCACGGCTTCGCTCGCCCTGATTGTCGGGCTGGCCCTTCTCGGCGGGCTGATCCTCAACCTGATGCCCTGCGTCCTGCCGGTTCTGTCCATCAAGCTGCTGGGCGTGATCAGTCACGGCGGCCGGACACGGGGCGAAGTTCGGCGAAGCTTCGTCGCCACCGCCGCCGGCATCGTGTTCTCGTTCCTGGTCCTGGCCGCGGGGCTGATCGGCGTCAAGGCGGCAGGCGGAGTCATCGGTTGGGGAATACAATTCCAGCAGCCCTGGTTCCTGGTCGCCATGGCGGTGATCGTCACCCTTTTCGCCGGCAATCTTTGGGGATTCTTCGAGTTCCGCCTGCCGGACCGGCTGGCCGGCCTCGGCGGCCCGGCGGCTTCCTCGGGGCTTGGCGGATCCTTCCTCACCGGCGCCTTCGCCACGCTGATGGCGACGCCCTGCTCGGCCCCGTTCCTGGGCACCGCCGTCGCCTTCGCCCTGGCCCGTGGAGCCGGGGAAATCCTGGCGGTCTTCGCCGCGCTTGGCCTGGGCCTCGCCCTCCCCTACCTGTTGGTGGCGGCCGCCCCGACCCTGGCGACCCGGCTGCCGAAACCGGGGCGGTGGATGATCCTGCTTAGACGCACCCTCGGATTTGCCCTGGCGGCGACGGCGGCATGGCTGGTGACCGTGCTGGCCGGGATCATCGGCGCGCTGCCCGCCGCCGCCATCGGCTTCGTTCTCGCAGCCATCATCGGCTTTCTCGCCGCCGGCCATCGGTTCGGCGGCCAGTTCCGCACCGCCGCGATGGTCGGCGTGGCCGGATTGGCGACCGTCGCCTTCGTGGTGCCGATCAGCGCCGGCGGCAAGGCCGCCGCTTCCGGCGCCGCGGCCCTGTCCGGGGTCTGGCGGCCGTTCGACCAAGCCGCCATCCCCGGCCACATCCAGAATGGCGGCGTCGTCTTTGTCGACGTCACCGCCGACTGGTGCGTCACCTGCCAGGTCAACAAGACCTTCATCCTGGGCCGGGAACCCGTGATCACGCGCCTGAATGCTCCCTCCGTCCTTGCCATGGAGGCGGACTGGACGCGGCCGAACACCGACATCTCCCGCTATCTTGCCAGCTTCGGCCGATATGGAATCCCCTTCAACGTGGTCTACGGGCCCGAGGCGCCGCAAGGCATCGTGTTGCCCGAACTGCTGAGCGAGAGCGCCGTTCTTGATGCCCTGGATCGGGCGGCCGCAGTGACCGCGAAATAACCGCCGCCCCCCTGGAATCGGGCCCGGCGCATCCTATCTTATCAAGAGCCGGGGGCCCGCAGGGTCCCCTTTCCATATTCATCTGTCGCCAAATCGAGGAAATTGACCGCCATGACCATTAAAGTCGGAGACCGCATACCGTCCGCCACCTTCATGACCATGGGCAAGGACGGCCCGCAGCCGGTGAGCGGCGAAGACGTATTCAAGGGCAAGAAGGTGGCGCTGTTCGGCGTGCCCGGCGCGTTCACGCCGACCTGCTCGATCAACCACCTGCCGGGTTACGTCCAGAACGCCGATAAGTTCAAGGTCAAGGGCGTCGACACCGTCGCCTGCGTCGCCGTCAACGACGTCTTCGTGCTTGAGGCCTGGCGTAAGTCGGAGGGTGTCGGCGACGCCGTGAGGATGCTGGCCGACGGCAGCGGCGATTTCGCCAAGGCAACCGGGCTGACCTTCGACCTCAGCGGCAAGGGTCTGGGCGTGCGTATGCAGCGGTTTTCGGCCATCGTCGAGGACGGCGTCGTGAAGTCGCTGAACGTCGAGGAGCCCGGCGCCTTCGAAGTCTCGGGCGCCGAGAAGCTGCTCAACCAGCTGTAACGAAACCGCCTGCCGACCGCGCGGCCGTCAAAGTTCCGGGCTGCCGCGCGGTACCAGGCAAACGAATAGCAGCGGGGCGCTTCCGGTATTGCAGAACTGATGCTCCTCGCCGCCCGGCACGAATACGACCGAGCCCGGCTCCACATCGACCCACTTTCCGTTGCACCAGACGGCCCCCTTTCCGGAATGCACGAAGACCTCGTGCTCCCAGGCATGGGCGTGGCGCGGCGTTGCGCCGCCCTCGGCCACCTCGAACAGACGCATGGCGAAATTCGGCGCCCCGTCGGCTTGGCCGATCAGCAGCCGGCCAACGACGCCGGTGGCGCCACCGCCTTCGAAGCTCTTGGTGTCGGCTTTGGTGAAATGCGTCACTTTCATGTTCATCCTCCAGTTGTCGCCTTTTCTGCCGTCTCGGCGCCGGCAATCTCGGCGATGCCGCGTCGCGCCAGGGCGTCGGCCCGTTCGTTGTCGGCATGGCCGGCGTGCCCCTTGACCCAGTGCCATTCCACGCGCTGACCGGCCAGCACCTCGTCCAGTTGCCGCCACAGGTCTTCGTTCTTTACCGGCTTCTTGGCGGCGGTCTTCCACCCGTTGCGCTTCCAGGCATGAATCCAGCCGGTGATGCCGTCGCGCAGATAGCGGCTGTCGGTATGAAGGCGCACCGGCACCGGACGCTCCAATGCCTGGAGGGCCCTGATCGCCGCCGTCATCTCCATGCGGTTGTTGGTGGTCATGGCCTCGCCGCCGTAAAGCTCCTTCTCGTGCCCCCGCCAGCGCAGCAACGCCCCCCAGCCGCCCGGTCCCGGATTGCCGCTGCAGGCGCCGTCCGTGAAGATGTCGACGACGCCGTCCTTGCCGCCCCCCGTGTTCGCTTCCTTCACGACGTCATTCCAGTCCATAAGCGCCCGGGCCGGAAACGGCCTGATGGAAGCGCAGTTTGCCAAGATACTCGCGCGGGTCCTTGGGCGTCACCAGGGCCCCTTTCGGGGTATGCACCCAGTCGTAGAGCCGGGTCAAAAGGAAACGCAGGGCGCTTCCCCGTGCCAGCACTGGCAGGGCGTCGATCTCCGCCGGCGTGAACGCCCGAACCCGCCCGTAGGCGTCCAGCATCCGCCTCGCCTTGGTGACGTTGAAGGCGCCGTCCGCCTCGAAGCACCAGGCGTTCATGCAGACCGCCACGTCGTAGGCGAAGCAGTCAATGCAGGCGAAATAGAAATCGATGATGCCGGAAAGCGCGCCGCCCCTGAAGAACACGTTGTCGGGAAAAAGGTCGGCATGAATCACCCCGGCCGGCAGGCCCGACGGCCAGCCCGCCTCCAGGGCGCCCAGTTCCGCCTCCAACGCGGCGGCCAGCCCCGGTTCGACTGCATCGGCATGGTCGCATGACGCCGCCAGCAACGGTCGCCAGCCCGCCAGCGACAGGTCGTTGGCTCTGTACAGCCTGAAATCGGCCCCGGCCTGGTGGAGGCGGGCCAATGCGTCGCCGAGGGCGCCGCAGTGATCGACGCCGGGATGTCTGGCCCACATGCCGTCGAGAAAGGACACCATCGCCGCCGGCCGGCCGCACAATTCGCGCAGGACCTTGCCCTCGCGGGTGGGGAGCGGCGTCGGACAGGGCACCCCCTTGGCGGCCAGATGGGCCATCAATTCAAGGAAAAACGGCAACTCCTCGCGCCTCACCCGCCGTTCGTACAGGGTCAGGATGAACCGGCCGTCCTCGGTCTCTACCAGATAATTGGTGTTCTCGATCCCCTCGGCGATGCCCTTGCAGGATACCACCTCGCCAACGCCGTAATCGGCCACGAAGGCGGTCAGGTCCCCGTCCGAAACCTCGGTGTATACGGCCATGTCGTCCCTCGGGATGGCGGCGGCGGGAGCCGCAAAGGGCTTCCCGGCCCCCCTGTTTACGGAATGGACCCGTCGCTGGCAAGCACGCGAGGATCAATCATTTCCGGCGAGCGGCCTTGAGCCGCAGGTTGGACTCCCTTAAAGTCCGCCATAATACCTTGCCCCGCAGAACAATGAGTGAGAATGCCATGGAAACGCCGGTCGTCGCCCAGAAAGCCCCTTACGCCGTCGCCGTCGAGGCCGGCAAGAAATACGCGTGGTGCCGTTGCGGACGCAGCGCCACCCAGCCTTTTTGTGACGGTGCCCACAAGGGAACCGGTCTGACCCCCGTGGTCTTCACCGCGGAACGGTCCGAGACCGTCTATTTGTGCGGCTGCAAGCAGACCGAAGACGCCCCTTTCTGCGACGGCACCCACTCGAAGCTGTGATCGCCATGACGCAACTGCTTGCCTTCCGGCCGACCGCCCTCGCGATGGCGGCGTTGGCGCTTTCGGCCTGCGAGGCGTTGACGCCGGCCCCGCCGCCGCCATGCCCCGACGTCGCCCTGGTGAGCGATGCCGCGACCATCACCAAGTTCGTCGAGGGACCCGGCCGCGATCTTACCGATGTCCTGTACGAAGCCCAGTTGGTCAATGCCGCCGGCGCCTGCAATTATGACGTGGAGAAGGAAACGGGCGCGGGCACGCTTGACGTCGACATGGCCGTTTCCATGGAGATGGCCCGCGGCCCCGCCAATCGCGACGGCAGGGTGGCGGTCCGCTATTTCGTCGCCCTTACCGGCACCGACGGCGAGATCATCGACCGCCAGCGGTTCGAGGGCGTCGTCGAGTTCATCGGCAACCGCAGCCGGCTTGTCTGGACGGACGAGCCCGTCTATCTGGCCATCCCGCTGAAGGCCGGGCAGACCGGCAGCGACTTCAAGATTTACGTGGGCTACGAGCTCAGCCGGGAAGAGGTCGAATTCAACCGCAACCGAACCGCCGGCATCCGCCGCTAGGCCCAATGCCGACGGTTGACCTGGACCGCCAAGTCTCTAAACTGGCCCTGGGTGCTGGCGCCTGTCGGTGATGGGCGAGGCCCCTTCCTGTGGGAGAGACCGGATCGGCGGGTTGGCCGCAGCCGGCGCCGAAGGAGCAACCGCCCCGGAAACTCTCAGGCAAAAGGACCGCAGGAAGAGTGAACTCTGGAGAGCGGGCCCTCGCCCAACGGCGGGACGCCCCACCGAAGATGTAAGCTGGCGCATCGCCGGCGATTCTTTCAGGTCGTGGGACAGAGGGGGCATCCGTCGGCATGGGGCTGGCGGAGTGTGCCGTCGAGCCCGCCGGGAGAAGCCGATGACCGATGCCCCGACCGAAAACCTCAAGCGAACGCCGCTGGATTCCCTTCACCGCGAACTGGGCGGCCGCATGGTGCCCTTCGCCGGCTACGAGATGCCGGTGCAGTACGAAGGCATCCTCGCCGAGCATCTTCACACCCGCAGTCATGCCGGGCTGTTCGACGTCTCGCACATGGGCCAGGCCCGCCTGCGGGGCGCCGATGCCGACGCCGCCTTCGAGACGCTGGTGCCGGGCGACGTCGTCGAGCTGGCGCCCGGGCGCGTCCGCTATACGATGTTCACCAACGAGAAGGGCGGCATCCTCGACGACCTGATGATCGCGAAAAGGGACGACCACCTGTTCCTGGTGGTCAACGCGGCCTGCAAGGACGCCGATTTCGCCCACGTCGAGGCCAGTCTTGCGGGACGGATCACGATGGAGATCCTGGCCGACCGCGCGCTGCTTGCCCTGCAGGGGCCGGAGGCCGCCACGGTGATGGCCCGCCTCGCCCCCGGCTCGGAGACGATGTCGTTCATGACGATCGCCGACCTTGCCATCGCCGGCATCGCCTGCCAGGCGACGCGCTCGGGCTACACCGGTGAGGACGGCTTCGAGATTTCGGTGCCGGCCGCGCGGGCCGAGGCGCTGGCCCGCCTGCTGCTGGCCCAGCCGGAAGTGAAACCAATCGGCTTGGGGGCGCGCGATTCGCTGAGACTCGAAGCCGGGCTCTGCCTCTATGGCAGCGACATCGACGAGACGACGACGCCGATCGAGGCGTCGCTGCTGTGGACCATCAGCAAGCGGCGCCGCGCGCACGGCGGCTTTCCCGGCGCCGCCGTCATCCAAGAGCAGATCGCCCAGGGGGTGTCCCGCCGGCGCGTCGGCATCCTGCCCGAAGGCAAGGCGCCGGCCCGCGCCCACACCGTCGTCACCGACGACAAGGGCGCGCCCATCGGCGAGATCACCAGCGGCGGCTACGGTCCCAGCGTCGGCGGACCGGTCGCCATCGGCTACGTGAAAACCGATTTCGCGGCGCCGGAAACGCCGCTTCGACTGATCGTCCGCGAGCGCGCCCTGCCGGCCCGCGTCGTCAGGCTGCCGTTCACCGAACACCGTTACTTCAAGGGTTAAGCGAAGGGAAAAGAAGCGATGGCCACCATCAAGTACACCAAGGAACACGAGTGGGTGCGGGTCGAGGGCGACATCGGCACCGTGGGGATCACCGACCACGCCCAGGAGCAGTTGGGCGACCTGGTGTTCATCGAACTGCCGGCGGTCGGCAAGACGATCGCCAAGGGCGACGAGGCGGCGGTGGTGGAATCGGTCAAGGCGGCCAGCGAGGTCTATGCCCCGGTCGGCGGCGAGGTCATCGAGGTCAATGCCGCGCTGGGCGACGATCCGGCCAAGGTCAACGCCGACGCCATGGGCGGCGGCTGGTTCTTCAAGATCCGCATCGCCGACCCGGCCGAGCTCGACGCCCTGCTCGACGAGGCGGCCTACCGGGAACTGGCGGGCGAGACCCACTGATGCGCTACCTTCCCCTCACCGGCGACGAGCGCCGCCAGATGCTGGCGACGATCGGCGCGAAATCGGTCGACGAGCTGTTCCGCGACGTGCCCGAGGCGGCCCGGCTCAAGGATACCGTCGACCTGCCGCCGATGCGCGGCGAGATGGAGGTCGACCGGGCGCTGTCCGCCATGGCGGCCAAGAACCTGCCGGCCGGCGCGGCGCCGTCCTTCCTGGGGGCGGGAATCTATCGCCATTTCGTGCCGGCCGCGGTCGACCACCTGATCCAGCGCGGCGAGTTCCTGACCGCCTACACCCCCTACCAGCCGGAGATCTCGCAGGGCACGCTGCAGTACCTGTTCGAGTTCCAGACCCAGGTCGCGCTCCTGACCGGCTGCGAGGTGGCCAACGCCTCGATGTACGACGGCGCCACCGCCTGCGCCGAGGCGGTGATGATGGCCGGCCGCATCACCAAGCGGACCAAGGCCGTGGTGTCGGGGGCGGTCCATCCGCACTACCTGGCCGTCGCCGCCACCTACGCGCGCTTCCTCGGCATGACCCTGGAGGCGCCGCGGCCCGACTGGAGCGGGCCCGAGGACCTGACGGCGCTGATCGACGGGGAAACCGCCTGCGTCGTCGTGCAGAACCCCGACTTCTTCGGCCGGCTGGCCGACCGCAAGGCGCTGGCCGCGGCCTGCCACGCGGCCGGCGCGCTGCTGATCGTCGTGGTGACCGAGGTGACCTCGCTGGGCGCCGTCAAATCCCCCGGCGCCATGGACGCCGACATCGTGGCGGCCGAGGGCCAATCGCTGGGCAACGCGCTGAATTTCGGCGGGCCCACCGTTGGCCTGATGGCGACCCGCCAGAAATTCGTCCGCCAACTGCCCGGCCGGCTGGTCGGCCAGACGACCGACGTCGACGGCCGGCGCGGCTTCGTTTTGACCCTTTCCACCCGCGAGCAGCACATCCGCCGCGACAAGGCGACCAGCAACATCTGCACCAATTCGGGGCTGTGCGCGCTGGCCTTCACCATCCACCTGACGCTTTTGGGCGAGGAAGGCTTCCGGCGGATGGCGGCGATCAACCACGCCAACGCCGTCAGGCTGGCCGAGCGGCTGGACGCGCTGCCCGGCGTCGCGGTGGTGAACGACAGCTTCTTCAACGAGTTCACCGTGCGCCTGCCGAAGCCGGCCGCCGAGGTCGTCGAAAGGCTGGCCGGCGACGGCGTCTTCGCCGGGGTGCCGGTGTCGCGCCTGCTGCCGGACATGCCGGAGGCCGAGCCGCTGCTGCTGGTGGCGGTCACCGAGACCAACACCGAAGAGGACATGGACCGTCTTCTCGACGGCCTGAAGGAGGCCACCCGATGAACGCCCCCGCCGTCGAGACGATCACCGGCCACCGCGGCCTGCAACACGAAGAACCGCTGATCTTCGAGCGCGATTCTTCGGGCATGACCGGCGTCGACCTGCCCGAGCCGGGGCCGGTCAAGGACCGCCTGGGCGGCCTCGCCCGCCAGGGGGCCATCGGCCTGCCCGGCCTGTCGGAGCCCGAGGTGGTGCGCCACTACCTGCGCCTCAGCCAGCAGAACTACGCCATCGACGCCGGCATGTACCCGCTGGGCTCGTGCACCATGAAGCACAACCCCCGGCTCAACGAAAAGATGGCCCGCCTGCCCGGCTTCGCCGGCGTCCATCCGCTGCAGCCGCAATCGACCGTGCAGGGAGCGCTGGAACTGATCGGCGAGACCGGCCGCTGGCTGTCCGTGCTGACCGGCATGCCCGCCGTCGCCATGTCGCCGGCGGCCGGGGCGCACGGCGAACTGGCCGGCCTCATGATCATCCGCGCCGCCCTGGAGGACCGGGGCGACGCCCGCCGGCGCGTCCTGGTGCCGGAATCGGCCCACGGCACCAACCCGGCCAGCGCCGCCGCCTGCGGCTACGCCGTCGAATCGATCCCGGCCAACGCGCGCGGCCGGGTCGACCTCGCCGCCCTCAAGGCGGCGCTGGGCCCCGACGTCGCCGCCTTCATGCTGACCAACCCCAACACCTGCGGGCTGTTCGAGGGCGACATCATCGAGATCGCCGAGGCGGTGCACGCCGCCGGCGCCTTCTTCTATTGCGACGGCGCCAACTTCAACGCCATCGTCGGGCGCGTGCGGCCGGCCGACCTCGGCATCGACTGCATGCACATCAACCTGCACAAGACCTTCTCGACGCCGCACGGCGGCGGCGGCCCGGGCAGCGGCCCGGTGGTGCTGTCGGCCGCCCTGGCCCCCTACGCGCCGGTGCCCTATGTGGTGAAGGACGGCAAGGGCTTCCGGCTGATCGAGAGCGTCGGGGACTCGCCCGCCAAGCCGTTCGGCCGCATCAAGGGCTTCCACGGCCAGTTCGGCATGTTCGTGCGCGCGCTCGCCTACATGATGAGCCTGGGGTCGGACGGGCTGCGCCAGGTCGCCGAGGACGCCGTGCTCAACGCCAACTACCTGCTGGCCAGCCTCAAGGACACGCTGAGCGCGCCCTTCGAGGGGCCGTGTATGCACGAGGCCCTGTTCGACGACCGCTTCCTCAAGGACACCGGCGTCTCGACGCTCGACTTCGCCAAGGCGATGATCGACGAGGGTTTCCACCCGATGACCATGTACTTCCCGCTGGTCGTCCACGGCGCGCTCTTGATGGAGCCGACCGAGACCGAAAGCAAGGCGACGCTCGACACCTTCATCGGCATGGTGCGGGGCCTGGCCGAACGGGCCAGGGCGGGCGACGCCGGGCACTTCCACGCGGCACCCCGGCTCACCCCGCGGCGTCGGCTCGACGAAACGGCGGCGGCCCGCAACCCGGTGCTGCGCTGGACCCCGCCCGCCGAATAGACGCCGCTCCCGGCCGCCGTCGCCCGCCCGGTCCGGGCGGCGGCCGGCCGGCCGGCGGACGGGCGCGATAGGATTGTCGTCCTTCGTCGTCATTTGTCGTCATTTTCCGCCCGCCTTCCCCGGTGAAACGCCGCGTATTGGCGCGGCGACCGGCATGCGCCGCCACAACGCGGACTCCCCACTTCCGGACACAAGACATATTTACGGATTATATGCCTATTTTGGCCGCGAAGTCAACCCGACGAACCGAAATCGACTGGCGGCCGGTGGGGATGTGAGCAGCAATGGACGTATTTGCCCGCTCCGGGCCGGAAGCGGAAGGGCGGCCGCAGGGCCCCGCGGAGCCAAACACACCATAGGCTCTACGCCTGGTTGGACGAGACCCCCAAGCCACGTCGGCGCCGCCAAGCAAGACAGGGTCACCCAGGCCGGCAAGGTCTCCCAGCAACGGCGGGCCCGAAGCTATTTGAGCTGACTGTCCTTGTTCCCCCGGCGATTGATCCCGCCTCCCGGCACCGGACGGCGGTCGATCGCCTCCTGACATGCCACGCACGTCGTCACCCCCGGCAGCGCCTTACGTCGCGCCTCGGGAATCTCTTCTCCGCACTCGATGCAATAGATCTCCCCCGGCCCCGCAGGCAACCGCGCCCGCGCCCGCGCAACCGCATCGGTGACGCTGTCGTCGATTTGCTCCTGCACTGCCCCATCCCGCGTCCAACCGCCGGCCATAATCTCTGCCCGAATTTTCGTTGCACCAGAAATTGAGAATAGGAAGGTGTGCCGCGTATTCCAAGGGTTGGTGGATATGGGCGGGCCGAAGCCGGATGGGGCTGGAAGGGGAAGGACGGGTTTGGGACGCGGAATAGGAAAAGCGGACACTGCCGTGGAAAGGTGATTAGGCGGCTACTGGCACTTCTGAGAAGAAAGGCTTTTGCTCAACAACGTCCGCTTTCGGGTTTTGCATCGAGAAGCATAGGCGACCGAAACGGTGAAGGTTTCCGGATGCCGGCCAACACAGGCCGCGCGGTTTGAGATGGGGCTGGCGTACGGAAACCGCCCATGTACGAACCCGCGGGACACGAAGCGTGGATTATGGGGATTTGAGGATTTCGGAGCCGTCGCGATCAGGTGACGGGCACGGCGGCGGCCTGGCGATGGTCGACTGGCAGGGGACCGCAGGGTCGTTCTCGGCTTGATGTTGGCATTGCGTATCGGCGCTGGGGAGCGGGCCCCGCCGATCCAGGGGCTTGGAATTGGGCGTGAGGATGCGGTAGAGGGTGGGCCGGAGCAGCTTGGCTTCGACCTGAGTGGGGTTCTGGCCGTGCCGGGTCACGATGGTGTCCTCCCGGATGGTTGGGGCGGAAATGGTGGTGCGCGGGGCTGGGCGCCGCGCTGGAAGATCTCGATGACGACCATGCGTCCGCCGCAACAAGGGCAAGGCGGCGGGGAATACGGCTCTGGGGCGATCTCTTCCGTCTCGCTCGGCGCCGGAGCGGCAAGCAATTCCCTGGCGCGCGTGAGATTGCTTTCCCGTCCGGCGCCGGCGAGCAGGCCGTAATGGCGGATGCGGTGGAAGCCCTTCGGCAGGACGTGGAGCAGAAAGCGCCGGATGAACTCGTCGGCGGCGAGCGTCATGGTGCGTTGGCGTTCGGCGCCGTCGCGGCGGTAGTCCTTGTAGCGGAAGGTGACGGCGGCGCCGTCGAACGAGATGAGCCGCCGGTTCGAGATGGCGACGCGATGGGTGTAGCGCGACAGATAGGCCAGCACCGCCTCGGGTCCGGCAAAGGGCGGCTTGGCATAGACCACCCACTTCTTCCTGCGCAGCGGCGCCAGGTGGCGGAGGAAGGACCGTCGTTCGCTCAACGCGCTATGGTCGCCGAAGAAGTGAAGCCGGCCCGCGGCGTGAAGGGTGATCAGTCGGGTCAGAAAGAGACGGCGGAACAGCTTCGAAAGAACGCGAACCGGCAGCAGGAAAGCGGCGCGCGAGGAGACCCATCGCGCGCCATCGAGCGAGATGCCGCCGCCCGGCACGACCATGTGGATGTGCGGATGATGCGTCATCGCCGAACCCCAACTGTGCAGCACGGCCGTGAGGCCGATGCGCGCGCCGAGATGACGCGGGTCGGCGGCGATCGTGAGCAGGGTCTCCGACGCGGTCCGGAACAGCAGGTCGTAGACCACCGCCTTGTTGTGGAAGGCGATGTCGGCGATCTCGGCGGGGACGGTGAAGACGACATGGAAATAGCCGACCGGCAACAGGTCGGCCTGGCGGGCGGCGAGCCACTCGCGCGCCGCGGCGCCCTGGCACTTGGGACAGTGCCGGTTCCGGCAGCTGTTATAGGCGATGCGGACGTGGCCGCAGTCCTCGCAGCCTTCGACGTGACCGCCGAGGGCGGCGGTGCGGCAGGTCTCGATGGCCGACATCACCTTCAACTGGGCCAGGCTGATATGCCCGGCATGTGTCACCCGCCAAGCCGGCCCGGCCGCACGGAAGATGTCGGCGACCTCCAGTATCGGGCGCACCGCCCGCTCAGTCGCCCGGGCTCTTGCCTTCCATCAGCAGTTTGAGATGCTCGAGCGGACTGGTCACCGAACGGATCGTCTTCGTTGCGACACGGGCATAAAGGGCTGTCGTGTCGAGCTTGGAATGCCCCAACAGCACTTGGATGACGCGGATGTCGACGTCCTGCTCCAGGAGATGCGTGGCGAAACTGTGCCGCAGCGTGTGGGGCGTCACCCGCTTCCTGATGCCGGCCGCTTCCGCCGCCTCATGGACGGCGCGATTGATCTGGCGGGTCGAAACCGGCTCGGCAACGCTGCGACCGGGAAACAGCCAGCCATGGGGCGGCATGACGTTCCGCCGCTTGCCCTCGCGCCACCAGAGACGAAGCAACTCCAGCAGTTGCGGCGACAGCATCGCGTTGCGGTCCTTGCGCCCCTTGCCCTGTTCCACCCGGATCAGCATGCGGGTGCTATCGATGTCGTCGACCTTGAGGGCGGCGACTTCCGAGACCCGGAGCCCGGCGCCGTAGGCGGTCCCCAGCGCCGCCTTGTACTTGGGACCCGGCGCCGCATCGAGCAGTCGCCCGACCTCCTCGGCGCTCAGCACGTCCGGAAGCTTGCGGGGATGACGAACCAGGACGAGGCGTCGGGACAGATCCGGCCGGTCGAGCGTCACCGTGAAGAAGAAGCGCAGCGCCGACACCGAGCTGTTGATGGTGGGGGGCTGCACCCCGCTCTCGGCCTGACACGCCTGGAAACGACGGATATCCTCAGGCGTGGCCGTATCCGGCGACCGCCCGAGGAAGGCGGCGAAGCTCCTGACGAAGCGTATGTAGTCGTGCTGCGTGTGCTCTCGAAGGCCGCGTATGGCCATGTCTTCAAGCATGCGCTGCCGTAACGGGCTGACGGACTTGTGGATGGCTGGCTGGGACATCGGGACTTCCTCTCGAGCTGAAGGGTGAACCTTCATGCTCGGAGCCCAACCGGGGTTCTCTCAACCTCTCATTGCTGGCTATGGGAACCCTTCACGCCGCCCCAGACTCCCCTCCCGCGAAGCGGGTTCGTACA
>JAVEYE010000007.1:0-31504 GCA_034003665.1 Rhodospirillales bacterium
ATGCGATCGGCGAGGGCGGACACGCCGGTTCCTAAAGGTGCCGGGCCCGGATGTCGGCCAGCAGACCGGCGGCCCCCGCCTCGACCAGGTCGAGCACCCGCTCGAAGCCGTCGGCGCCGCCGTAATAGGGGTCGGGCACGTCGCGGCGCCCGGCGCCGGGCGCGAAATCGAGGAGGCGGCCGAGCCGACCCTCGCGGCCGGGCGGGCAGAGGACCGTCAGGTTGGCGAGGTTTTCCCCGTCCATGGCCAGAACGTAGTCGAACCGTTCGAAATCGCCGACCGTCACCTGGCGCCCGCGCAGGGATTCAAGGTCATAGCCGCGCCGTTTGGCGGCGGCGCGCATCCGCGCGTCCGGCACTTTGCCGACGTGCCACGAACCGGTGCCTGCCGAGTCGCAGGCGATCCGGTCGGCCAGGCCCTCGCGCTCGACCAGCGCCCGGAACACCCCCTCGGCCGCCGGCGAGCGGCAGATGTTGCCAAGACAGACGAAAAGGACGTTGACCACCCCGCTCCTCCGTGTCCTTGAGTGTCCCGATTGGCTTATCATGGCGTCCCGTCGCCGGTCCACCCCAAGGGTCAGGAGGAACGATGTCCGCCTTTCAACGCAATGCCGTCGTCGTGTTGACGGGGGCTGGAATCTCCAAGGAGTCGGGGTTGGACACCTTCCGTGACGCCGACGGCGTGTGGGCCAAGGTCGGCGTCGAGGAGGTGGCGACGCCCGAGGCGTTCGACCGCGACCCGGCGAAGGTGCACGCCTTCTACAACGCCCGGCGCCGTACCCTGATGAAGGGCGCCATCATCCCGAACGCGGCCCATGCGGCGCTGGCCCGACTGGAGGCGGAATGGGCCGGCGAGGTGCTCATCGTCACCCAGAACATCGACGACCTCCATGAGCGGGCCGGCAGCCGCAATCTCATCCACATGCACGGCGAGCACCTGAAGGTGCGCTGCCGGGACTGCGGCGCCGTGTACGTATGGACCGACGATCTTTCGGTTGAGTCGCCCTGCCTCAAATGCGGAGAGGTCGGCGGCATGCGCCCCCACGTGGTGTGGTTCGGCGAAATGCCGCTGGAGATGGAACGCATCTATGCGGCGCTCGATGGCTGCGGCCTTTTCGTTTCGGTCGGCACCTCGGGCAATGTCTATCCGGCCGCCGGCTTCGTGCGCCATGTCCGTCAGTTCACGGACGCCCACACGGTCGAGCTGAACCTCGAGCCGTCGCTGGGGGCCAGCCTCTTCGCCGAGGCACGCTATGGCCCGGCCACCCAGGTGGTGCCGCGTTTCGTCGACGAGTTGCTGTCGCTGGCCTCGGAAGGCGTCGCCGACTTCCGGCGGGCGCTGCTGCGGCGCTAAGACCGCCACCCCCGCCACGGTCGACAACGGCCGCCTCCGCGGACGACGACATGTAGGGCGCGATCTCGACTTGGCCGGACCGGCACGATTCATGCATCGATAGGACGGGGCATCCAGAAAGGCCGAAGGGCGGTCACGGCGCTGACATGGGTGCTGCCCGTTGCCACCCGATGGATCGCCGCGAATCCTCATTGAAGATCAGGAAGATGCCCACTCGAAGAAGCCTCTCGATCGAGACAAGCGGACAACCCGGCGTCTGGCGGGTGTTCTTCGTCAGGACCACGCTCGTCATTGTCCTGGTCATGCTGGGCGTGTTCGTCGGGATGTTCGTCAACAATTTCCAACTCATCGAGCTGGAGCAGCAGACCCGCGCCCGCGCCCATTTCCAGGACATCACCCTGATGCGACGGTGGAGCGCCGGCTACGGAGGGGTGTTCGTCGAGAAAACGGAGGGGGTCGAATCCAACCCCTACCTGGAACATCCGGATATCGCATCGGCGGGGGGCAAGATCTACACCCTGAAGAACCCCGCCCTGATGACGCGCGAGATTTCGGAACTGGCCGACAAGGCGGCCCAGCACTCTTTCCACATCACCAGCCTGAAACCGATCAACCCCGACAACCGGGCGGACGACTTCGAACGGAAGGCTCTCGAATCCTTCGAGACGGGAGAGAAGGAGCGCTTCTGGCGCGAGAAGTCGGGAGACCGCACATTCCTGCGCTACATGGCGCCGCTTTACACGGAGAAGGAGTGTCTCCAGTGCCATGCCACGCAGGGGTACAATGAGGGAGACGTCAGGGGCGGCATAAGCGTAAAATTCGATGTAACAAATGTTGCCAGATCTATAGAGCTAAACGGATATGTCATATTCACATTATTTTTCATAGCCGTCGTATTGGTCATCATATCTTTCTATGTTTTTGTATTGAAGCTAAGCAGAAGTCTTTCCGAAGCCATCGAGAAAATTCGGGAGATGGCCGTCACGGATGAACTGACCGGCCTGTTCAATCGGCGCCATTTCTTCGAACGCCTGAAGGTCGAGATGAACAGGGCCAAGCGTTACGGACACCCCCTGAGTTGCGTCATTCTGGACCTTGATCACTTCAAGAGGGTCAACGACACCCACGGCCACCCTGCCGGGGACAGTGTCCTTCGTTCCGTGGCCCAGGTCCTCCAATCCAACTGTCGCAGCGCTGACGTGCTGGCCCGCTACGGCGGCGAGGAGTTCGTCGGCATCTTGCCGGAAACGACGATCGAGGGAGCGGCCAGTATGGCCGAGAAGGTTCGCATGGCCATCGAATCGATGGCCGTCGCGGTGGCCGACGGACAGGACGTCCGAATCACCGCGAGTTTCGGCGTGGCCGGTGTGACGCAATCGGACGGAGCCGAGATCGACGAGGATGAATTGACGCGGTTGGCCGACCAGGCCCTTTATCGCGCCAAGACGACGGGGCGGAATCGTGTGGAGTGCGCCGTGGCCGGATGAGCTCGGCATGACGGCGGGGCCTGTCGGCCCCGCCTTGGTGCGTTTCAGTCGATCTGCTTGCGCAGGCGCAGGCGCAGGGCGTTCAGCTTGATGAAGCCGGTGGCGTCGCGCTGGTCGTAGACGGTGTCGGCCTCGAAGGTGACGATCTGCTCGGAATAGAGGCTGTTCGGCGACTTGCGGCCGACCACGATGACGTTGCCTTTGTAGAGCTTCACGCGGGCCGTGCCGGTCACCACCTTCTGGCTTTCGTCGATGGCGGCCTGGATCATCTCGCGCTCGGGCGCGAACCAGAAGCCGTTGTAGACGAGCTCGGCATAGCGCGGCATCAATTCGTCCTTGAGGTGCATGGCGCCCTTGTCGAGCGTCAGGCTTTCCACCGCGCGCCGGGCGTGGAACAGAATGGTGCCGCCCGGGGTCTCGTAGACGCCGCGCGACTTCATGCCGACGAAGCGGTTCTCGACGATGTCCATGCGCCCGATGCCGTTGGCGCCGCCCAGTTCGTTCAGGCGGGTAAGCAGCGCGGCCGGACTCAGGCGTTGGCCGTCGATGGCCACCGGGTCGCCCTTCTCGAACTCGATCTCGACGTAGGTAGGCCGATCGGGCGCGGCTTCCGGCGACACCGAACGGGTGAAGATGTATTCCTCGGGCTCGGTCCAGGGGTCCTCCAGCGCCTTGCCCTCGCACGAGATGTGCAAAAGGTTGGCGTCGGCCGAATAGGGGGCCTCGCCGCGCTTGTCGTGGGGAATCGGAATCTGGTGGGCGTCGGCGAACTCGATCAGCTTGGTGCGCGAGTTGAGGTCCCACAGGCGCCACGGCGCGATGATCTTGATGTCGGGCTTGAGCGCGTAATAGGTGAGCTCGAACCGCACCTGGTCGTTGCCCTTGCCGGTGGCGCCGTGGGCGACGGCGTCGGCCCCGACTTCCTTGGCGATCTCGATCTGGCGCTTGGCGATCAGCGGCCGCGCGATCGAGGTGCCCAGCAGGTAGGTCCCCTCGTAGATGGCGTTGGCGCGGAACATCGGGAACACGTAGTCGCGCACGAATTCCTCGCGCAGATCCTCGATGAAGATCTGCTTGATGCCCATCATCTCGGCTTTCTTGCGGGCGGGTTCCAGCTCCTCGCCCTGGCCGATGTCGGCGGTGAAGGTCACCACCTCGCAGCCGTATTCGTCCTGCAGCCAGCGCAGGATGACCGATGTGTCCAGCCCGCCCGAATAGGCGAGGACGACCTTTTTCACTTGGCCTTTCATGATTGACGCGCCTTCGTGTCCAAGTTTGGCAAAAGAGGCGCGCAGTATAGGCTTTTGGAGCGTCCGGGCAAGCGCCGGATGGCGATTCAGGGCGACGCGGGAATTTCGTGGTCGTCCTCGATGCCGGCGGCCAGCCGCGCCTTGTAGCGGCTGAGCCGCTCGCGCTCGGTGGCCGAGCGCAACTGGCCGCAGGCGGCCATGATGTCGCGGCCGCGCGGCGTGCGGATGGGGGCCGAATAGCCGGCGGCGTTGACGATGTCGGCGAACGCCTTCATGGCGGCCGGGGTCGAACATTCATAGGGCGCCCCAGGCCACGGATTGAAGGGGATGAGGTTGAACTTGGCGGGGATGCCCTTGACGAGACGGGTCAGCGCGTGGGCGTCGGCCGGGCTGTCGTTCACCCCCTTCAGCATGACGTACTCGAAGGTGATGCGCCGGGCGTTGTCGGCGCCCGGATAGTCGCGGCACGCGGCCATCAGTTCGGCCAGCGGGTACTTCTTGTTGATGGGCATGATCTCGTCGCGCAATTCGTCGGTCACCGCGTGCAGGCTGACCGCCAGCTTGACGCCCAATTCCTCGCCGCAGCGGCGGATCAACGGCACCACGCCCGAGGTGGAGAGCGTGATGCGCCGCTTGGAAATGGCGATGCCCTCGGGGTCCATGATGATCCTGAGCGCTTTCGCCACCTCGTCGTAGTTCATCAAGGGTTCGCCCATGCCCATCATGACGATGTTGGACAGCAGCCGGCCGCCCTTGGGGGCCGGCCACTCTCCGTAGGAATCGCGGGCCACCATGAGCTGGCCGACGATCTCGCCGGCCGTCAGGTTGCGCACCAGCATCTGCGTGCCGGTGTGGCAGAACCGGCAGGTCAGTGTGCAGCCGACCTGGGACGAAATGCACAGCGCCCCGCGGTCCTCCTCGGGAATGAACACGGTCTCGGCCTCGTGGCCCTTGGCGAAGCGGAGAAGCCATTTGCGCGAGCCGTCGGCCGAGCGCAGCTCGGTGGTGACGGCCGGGCGCTCGACACAGAATCGCTCTGCCAGGCGGCCCCGGAAGTCCTTGGCCAGCGTCGTCATCGCCGCAAAATCGGTGGCGCCGCGGTGATAGATCCAGTGCCACACCTGCTTGGCGCGGAAGGGCTGCTCGCCCATCCCGGCCAGCAGATCGGCCAGTTCGGCGCGCGACAGGCCGATCAGGTTGATGCGTTCGTCGGTCATGGTGGGAGGATATAGCGATTCCGACGGCCGGGCCAAAGGTAAGACGGACCTTCGGCGGAGATTTTTCGGAAACCGCTGCGCCGCCTACTTTCCGTTTCTTTTGCACATGGCGACGTCGATCAGGCGGTCATCGAGGGGGCCGGGCCGCGGCTGGGCCGGCACCAGGTCGACGCCGACCACCATGACGCGGCCAAGCGCCGCGTTGACCGCCTCGGTCAGCCGCGCGCGGGTGCCGTCGACGTTGAGGCCGGTTCTGCCGTAAGCGGCCAGGGGGGCGCCGTACAGGGTCGAAATGAAGGCATCCAGGACACGCGGCGACAAGTCGCAGACGACGGCGGCTGAACCGCCCGCGGCCAGGCGCAGCACCGGGGTGACGGCCGTCGTGCCGACCCGGCCGTCGGCGTGGCGAACCGGCGCCATGAAGGCGGCCAGGCGGAGTTGCGACGCATCCGCCGCCGGCGCTGTCGCCGGCGCCGCCTCGACCTGCGAGGCAGCGGCGAAGACGGCAAGGCCGAGGGTGACGACGAGGGCGGCGCAGGATTGACGCATGAACGGCTTTTCCGGGTGGGGGCGCGCGGTGCGCGCGCTCTGGGCCGGCCTAAGGCAAGGAACGTGCCACGTCGCGCCCGGTTGGTGGCCGCCGATTTCGGCGGCGGCGCGGCGACGGTGCGCGTCAAGGCGTGGGACCATTTTCACAATGCGTTGCAGGATGACGAGGGCGTCGGGCTATTTGATTCCACAGGCCGTGTCGATGGCTTCGAGCGCCGCGGTGAAACCCTTCAAAGAGTAGGTGTCGGTGGTCTGCGTGCCGCGGCTCGACGTGCCCTTGACGACCAGCGTGGCGCCGGCCTTCATGGCGGCGATCAGGGCGCGGTCGGCCTTGGCCTCGCGCGTCCACGCGAAGCCCTGCTCGGTGAACAGCATGAAGGCCTGGCCGCCGTCGACGCGGACTTCCGCTTCGCTGCCCTCCTTGTAGGCATAGCCCGCCCGCACGCTGACCTCGCCGACCGTTTTCTCGGCCGGGCGATGGGTGACCATCACATAGGCGTCGCCGCGCTGCGAATAGTCCCCCTCGGCCTTCTTTGGCAGGCTGGCCATGTAGCACAGCGGCTTGCCGTCTTCCTTCTCGCTGAAGGCGCTCCAATCGTCGAAGTTGTCGATGAAGCCGGAGCCGGGCGACGTCGCCTGGGCCAGGGCGGCGCCGGTTCCGATGAGGAGGGCGGCGGCGAAAGAGAGGAATCGGGTCGTCTTCATGGGGCCATTGATACCGGGACGGGAGGCGGTTGCCAAGAGGCGACGCGGCGCAAAAGGGGTAATGCTTCGGGTTCAGGCAGGGGTGCGCCGGGTCAGTCGACGTCGGGAACGCGCAGCGGCGGCGCCGCCAGGAAGGGGTCGACCTTGCGTCGGAACCGGGGCGGGCCGAACACCGGCGTCGGTCGCGGGGTGGCGTGGCCGCCGGGAATGCCCGGGCGCTCGGCGAACCTGCCGAGGTTGAGCAGGCGGTCGTACATGACGATGGCCGCCGCGATGCCGACGTTGACGCAGAAATGGGTGGGGATCTTGATGACGAACTCGCAACGCTCGATCACGCCGGCCGACAGCGAGCCCCGCTCGGGTCCCAGGATGTAGGCGGCCTGGCGGGGGTGGCGAAAGCTGGGCAGCTCGACGGCGTCCTCGGTCAGCTCGACGCCGACCAACGCGCAGCCCTTGGGCAGCAGCAGCGAGCCGAGGTCGGGAAAGCTGTAGAAGGGCAACGAGGCCGGCGCGTTGGAGGTATCGGCCAGCCGGCCCTCCTGCTCGGGGTAGACGGCGGCCACCGTGAACACGAAACTGGCCCCGAAGGCATGTGCGGTGCGGAAGATGCTGCCCATGTTGAGCGCCTTGCTGATGCGTTCGACTCCGACACCGAAATAGCCTCTCACCACTCGCCTTCTCCCGCTTGTCTAGTGTAGGGTTGCCCTAACCTTGGCCAAAACGCCGGAACAATCAAGGAGGTCTGACGTGCGGGCGGTGGTGTGCAGGAACTGGGGAAGCCCCCGTGAACTCGGGATCGACGAATCGGCGTCGCCGCCGCCGATGATCGACGGCGGATTGCGCATCGCCGTGGCGGCGGCCGGCGTCAACTTCGCCGATACCGTGATGATCGAGGGGCGCTACCAGAACAAGCCGCCGCTGCCCTTCTCGCCGGGCATGGAAGTGGCGGGACGGGTGGTCGAGACGGCGCCCGGCGTGAAGGGGTTCAAGCCCGGCGACCGGGTTTTCGCCAAGCTCGACCATGGCGGCTACGCCGAGGAGGCGATGGCCGACGCCCGCTTCGCCTGGCCCATTCCCAAGGGCATGGACATGACGGCGGCGGCCGGCTTCGCCGTGGTCTACGGCACCTCGCATCTGGCGTTGACCGATCGGGCGGGTCTGAAGGCCGGCGAGACCCTGCTGGTCCATGGCGCCGCCGGCGGCGTCGGATTGACCGCAGTTGAAATCGGCAAGAGGCTGGGCGCGACCGTCATCGCCACCGCCGGGACTCCCGCCAAGCTCGACGTCGCCGCCGATCACGGCGCCGACCATCTGATCGACCATTCGGCCGAGGACGTGCGCACCCGCGTGCTGGACCTGACCGACGGGCGCGGCGCCGATGTCATTTACGACCCCGTCGGCGGCGCCGCCTTCGCCGCCTCTCTGCGGTGCATCGCCTGGGGCGGGCGGATCATCGTCATCGGTTTCGCCAGCGGCACCATCCCGCAGGTGCCGGCCAACATTCTCCTGGTCAAGCACATCGGCGTGCTGGGCTTTTCGTGGGGTACCTATCGGCAGCACCGGCCCGACCTGTTCACCGGCTCGATGGAGACGCTGCTTGGGTGGTACGCCGAGGGCGCCCTGAAGCCGCGCGTTTCGATGACATTCGATCTTGCCGACGCGGTCCGCGCGCTGGATTCACTGCTCGGCCGCAAATCGACCGGCAAGATCGTGCTGACGACGGGACGCTGAGGCATGGCGGCAAAAGGCGACAGGGAAGACGGCGCGGTGGGGCGATTGCGCCGCCAGTATGAGGCCTATCCGTATCCGGCGCGCGATCCCCGGGACGAAGCCAAGCGCCTGATCATCGGCTCGCCCAGTCATCTGGCCGAGCTCGACCATTTCGTCTTCGCCGGGCGGCGCCCGCCCGCCCGCCCGTTCCGCGCCCTTGTCGCCGGCGGCGGCACCGGCGACGCGACCGTCATGCTGGCCCAGCAGGTCGCCGATGCCGGCGGCCCGGCCGAGATCGTGCATATCGACCTGTCCGAGGCTTCGCTCGCCATCGCCGAGGCCCGCGTCAAGGCACGGCGCCTCGACAACGTCACCTTCCGCCGGCTTTCCCTTCTCGATCTGCCGGGTTCCGGGCTCGGCCGCTTCGACTACATCGACTGTTGCGGAGTCCTGCATCACCTGGACGATCCGGGGGCCGGGCTGGCGGCGCTGGTTGCCGTGCTGGACGAACGGGGCGGCCTCGGCCTCATGCTTTATGGCGCGCTCGGGCGCACCGGCGTCTACCCGGCGCAGGCCATGCTGCGCGCGCTTGCCGATGACGCCGAGGCGGAACCGGCGGCGCGGGTCGGTGCGGCGCGGCGCCTGCTTGCCCAGCTGCCGCCGACCAACTGGCTTCGGCGAAACCCCTTCGTCGCCGACCACCTCAAGGGTGACGACGCCGGCCTTTACGATCTTCTGCTGCACAGCCGGGACCGGGCCTACACCGTGCCCGAGGTGACGGCCCTGGCCGCGGCGGCCGGTCTTCGCATCACCGCCTTCGTCGAACCCGCCCTATACGATCCGGCCGCCTACCTGACCGATCCGCGGATCCTGGACCGCCTCGCCCGGCTGCCGTGGCTGGAGCGGTGCGCCTTCGCGGAGAACCTGGCCGGCACGCTGCGCAAGCACATTTTCTACGCCGTCAAGGCCGACCATCCCGGACCGTGCGTCGCCGACGTTGCCGACGAGACCCTGGTGCCGGTGTGGCGCGAGGCGGCGGATGCCGCGTTCGGCCGAAGCATCCGGCCGGGCGGGGCGCTCACCGCCAACCGCGACGGCGTCGCTTTCCGCTTTCCGCTGCCGCCGCTGGCCGGCGCCATCCTGTCAAGGATAGACGGGCGCCGTCCGATCGCCGCCATCCGGGAGGACCTGACGGCGGCCAATCCCGGGCTGTCGCACGATGCCTTCGCGGGACAGTTCGGCCAGACCTTCTCGGCGCTCAACGGCATCGGCAAGCTGTTCCTCCGGCACCCGCCCGGATGACCGGGTTTAGGCTCGACTTCTGGCGATCAGCACCAGGGCGTTGCCGGCCAGGACCAGGACGACGCCGCCCAGCGCCAGCGGCGTCCAAGCGAAACCCTCGAAGAGCGTCGAGAGGGTGAGCGCCACGATGGGAAAGAGCACCGAGGCGTAGGCGGCGCGATCCGGCCCGATGCGGCCGACCAGGGTAAGGTACGTCCAGAAGCCGATCACGGTGGCGCCGACGGCGAGATACAGAAGCGAGATGACGTAGGCGGGCGACGGGTCGAAGGTGAAGGGAAGGCCGCGCGCACCCGCGTAGAGCGTGATGAACAGAAAGCCGTAGGCCATGCTCCAGGCGTTGTTGGGGATCACCGGTAGGCCGGCCCGCTGGTTGCGGGCGCTCATCAGCATGCCGGTCGCCGCCGACGCCGTGCCGCCCAGCGCCAGCGCGAGGCCGAGGCTGCCGCCGGCCGCAAGATCGAAGGCGCGGATCTCCGGCCAGAAAACGAGGCCGATGCCGACGAGCCCGCAGGCGGCCGCCGCCGCCACCCGCGGGCGGACCGGAAAGCCGAAGAACAGCGCGCCGAGCGCGATGGTGATGACGGTGATGGTCGAAAACGCCACCGCCACCAGGCCGCTGGTCAGGAAGCGGGTGGCCTGGTAGAGCAGCAGGTAGTTGGTCGAGAACAGGCACAAGCCCTGGGCCGCCATGAAGACGTGCTCGCGCCACGAAAAGCGCAGGCGCCGCCGCGTGACGAGGCAGACCGCCAGCATGACCAGGGCCGAGGCGGCGAAGCGGTAGACGATCGAGACTTCCGGCGCGACGATGCCAAGCTGGAACTTGATGGCCAGCCAACTGGTGCCCCAGAACAGGACGGTGGCGGCGTAGAGCAGGGCGTTGGTCATGGCGGGCGCCTAGCCCCCGGGTTGACGGGGGCCGGAGTATGCCGTCCGGGCCTGGGTCTGGCAATCGCGGGTTGGAATCACCAGGCCCGGCCCGCCGCAATGCCGCGCCCGCTCGTCGTCTGCCGTATCAACCTGCCGCCCGGTCGATGAACCGGGCCAGTTCGACGTCGCGCATGGTCACGCCCCCGGCGTCGTGGGTGCTGAGCACGACGGCGACGCGGTTGAATACGTTGGTCCATTCGGGGTGATGGTCCATGCGCTCGGCCTTGAGCGCGACCCGCGTCATGAAGGCGAAGGCGGCGTTGAAGTCGGCGAAGCGGAAATCCTTGCGGATGGCGTCGCGGCCCTCGGCCTCGTTCCATCCGTCGAGCCCGGCCAGGGCCTCGCGACGGGCTTGGCCGGTCAGTTTCTCGGTCATCAAAGCCCTCCATTTGTTGGGCGGGGTCGGGTGAAACGTCTGTCGGCCACATGGGAGCGCTTGGCCATTGGGTCAAGCCGGGGTAAGGTTCGCCGCATGAGACCCCGATTCACCGTTCCGCCTTCGCTGGCCGACATCGAGGACATCGCCCACGAGGCGTATGCCCGCATTCCATATGAGCTGCGTCGCTACGTGAGCGACGTGGTGATCCGCATCGAGGAATTCGCCGACGAGGAGACCCAGGACGAGATGGACCTGGAAAGTCCGTTCGACCTGCTCGGCCTCTATCGCGGCGTGTCGCTGGACCGTCAGAGCGTCACCGACCCGCGGCCGGAGCCCGACATGATCTTCCTCTACCGCTCGCCCATCCTGGATTACTGGTGCGAGACCGGCGACGACTTGACGCGCATCGTCCGTCACGTCCTGATCCACGAGATCGGCCATCACTTCGGACTCAGTGACGAGGACATGGAGCGTATCGAGGAGCAAATATGAAGGGTCGTCCGAAACCGTTGCCGCCCGAGGCTCTTTACACGGCCTGCGATCCAAAAGACTTTCCCTTCGCCACCACTGCCGAGATTGACCCCGTCGAGGACGTCATCGGCCAGGACCGGGCGGTCGAGGCGGTCCGATTCGCCATCGGCATGAAGCATCACGGCTTCAATCTGTTCGCCATGGGCCCTGAAGGCACCGGCAAATCCAGCCTGATCCGCCGCTTCCTCGAATTGCGGGCCGCCAGCGAGGCGGTGCCCGACGACTGGGCTTACGTCAACAACGTCGACGATCCGCACCGGCCGCGCGCGCTCAGGCTGCCGCCGGGCCGCGCGGCGCCGCTGGCCGCCGATATGGATCGCCTGGTCGAGGAATTGCGGGCCGCCATTCCGGCCGCCTTCGAAAGCGACGCCTATCGGGCGCGCCGCGCGGTCATCGATCAACGCCTCAAGCAGCGCCATGAAGAGGCGTTCGGGGGCCTGCACGAAAAGGCGCAGAGCCAGGGCATCGCTTTGGTGCGCACACAGGCGGGGCTGGTGCTGGCACCGGTCAGGGACGGCGAGGTCCTCGAGCCCCAGGAATTCCAGAAGCTGCCGGCCGACGAGCAGGAACGCCGGACCCGGGCGATGGCCGAACTGCAGGAGGAACTGGAGGCGCGCCTGGCCGACATTCCCAAATGGGAGAAGACGCAGCGCCAGGAAATCCGCAAGCTCAACCGCGAGGTGACGCGCCAAGCCGTCGGTCACCTGCTCGACGAGGCCAAGCGGCCGTGGGTCGATCTGCCCCAGGTGCTCGACTATCTGGAGGCGGTGCGCCGGGACGTCGTGGAAAACGTCCGTGATTTCCTGTCCTCGGAACAGGCGCCCGAGGCGGCTGGGCAGGGGCGGTCGCCATCGAAGATCGAGGCCGATCCCTACCGCCGCTATCACGTCAACGTGCTGGTCGACAACACGTGCCCGGCATCCGGCGACGAGATCGAGGGACGCTCGGCCAACGGGCCGGCGTGCGTCGACGGCCGTCTGGCCGGGGCGCCGGTGGTCTACGAGGATCATCCGACCCTGCCCAACTTGATCGGCCGCATCGAGCACCTGTCGGAATTCGGAACCCTGGTCACCGACTTCAACCTGATCAAGGCAGGCGCCCTGCACCGCGCCAACGGCGGCTATCTGATTCTCGACGCCCGCAAGCTGCTGACCCAGCCGTTCGCCTGGGAAACCCTCAAGCGGGCCCTGCGTTCTCGCCGGCTGCGCATCGAGATGCCCGGCGAAACCCTTGGCCTGCCCAGTACCGTGACCTTGGAACCCGAACCCATCCCGCTTGACGTCAAGGTGGTGCTGTTGGGCGAACCCCAGCTGTACTACGTTCTGACCGAAAGCGACCCCGAGGCGGGCGAACTGTTCAAGGTGGTGGCCGATTTCGACAACCGCATGGACCGCAGTACGGGAACCGCCCTGCAATACGCCAAGCTGATTGCCACCCTGGCCCAGCGCGAAAACCTCAAGCCGTTGGATCGTGGCGCCATGGCCCGCGTCGTCGAGCATGGCGCCCGTCTGGCCGGCGACGCCGAGAAGCTCAGCACCCACATGGGCAGCATCGTCGATCTGGTGCGTGAAGCGGATTTCTGGGCCGGCGAGGAGGGCGGGGCGGTGGTTGGCGCCCCCCATGTGCAGCGGGCCATCGACGCCCGCATCCACCGGGTCGACCGGGTTCGCGAACGCATCCAGGAGGAGATCCGCCGCGGCACCCTGCTGATCGAGACGGACGGCGAACGGGTCGGCCAGATCAACGGCCTGGCCGTCCTGCAGATGCACGACTTCGCCTTCGGGCGGCCGTCGCGCATCAGCTGCCGGGTCCGCCTCGGCAAGGGCCAGGTAGTGGACATCGAGCGCGAAGTCGCGCTGGGCGGCCCGCTCCATTCCAAGGGGGTGCTGATCCTGGCTTCCTACCTGGGGACCCGGTTCGCCCGCGAGGTGCCGCTGTCGCTGTCGGCCAGCCTGGTATTCGAGCAGTCCTATTCAGGGGTCGACGGCGACAGCGCTTCGTCGGCCGAACTTTATGCGATGCTTTCCGCGTTGAGCGGGATTCCGATCCGCCAGGGTTGGGCGGTGACGGGCTCGGTCGATCAGCACGGGCGGGTTCAGGCGATCGGCGGCGTCAACGAGAAGATCGAAGGGTTCTTCGACGTCTGCCGGGCGCGTGGCCTGACCGGCGGTCAGGGCGCCCTCATCCCGGCCGCCAACGTCAAGCATCTGATGTTGCGCCGCGACGTGGTCGAGGCCGCCGCCGCGAGGAAATTCCACATCCATGCGGTCGAGACCATCGACCAGGGCATCGAGATCCTGACCGGGGTCGAGGCGGGGCGGGCCGACGCCAGGGGAGCTTTTCCGATCGGCAGCGTCAATCGGGCGGTCGTGCAGGGATTGCAGCGGTTGGCCAACGCGGGACGCAAGGCCGCCGAGCAACCGCCGTCGCGACGGAGGCTGGGCCGGCGCGAATCGCCGGAGGACTAAGAACCGCCGCCGGCGCGGGCTTGGCGGGTTGGCTTGCTCAGAAAGAGGGGGAAAGGGTCGGGGCCGCCGAAAAGCGCGCCTCGAAATTCAGGCGGTCGCATTCCCGCTCGAACAGCACCATGAACTTTCGGGTGATTCCGTCGTGCCCGACGTTGGCCGGATGCAGATCCCACTGGCCCTTGCAATGGGCCTGGAGCCATGTGGCCACCTCACCGGTCGGCACCCGAGTGGCAAAGACCGTGCCGCAGAACAAGCTACCCATCACATTGCGTCCTATCGTCGCCGTCGCAGGATGGCGGAACCCATCGACAGCTTGAAGCCTAGAGGACACTCCGGCCACCGGCAAATTGGGGTTTTCCCGCTGGCGCCACCGGGGATTCCCTAGATTGCGGATGTGGAGGCGCCGGCGCATTCCGCCGACATGCTTGCGATCCCGTGTCTGCGCTTTGCCATAGCGTGAGATTCCGCCCGATGCGCGGTCCGGCGGTTCATTCGGCGGTTGATATGGGGGTGATCCGATGTGACAATCCGCCGGCACTCGTGAGGGGCCGATCGATCGGGCGGCTGCTCGGCGGCGAGCAGCCCGCGGGCTTTCGTGCGTTGCGGGGACCCGATTGCGAAGGGGGGGCGAGCCCATGCACTCGATAGACGCGGCCGGGCAGGCCGCAGCGACGGCCGTGGGTCTGGGCCAGGACATCGGCCCCGATTCGGAAACGGTCGGCCGCCAGGCGGCCCGCCAGGCCCTGGCCGGCCTGGCGCCCGGCGATGCGCCGGCGTGGGCGGTGGCCTTCAGCGGCGGCCGCCACGACGGCCCCAAGGCGTTCAAGGCCGTGCGCGACGCGTTGTCCGGAGTTCCGGTGGTGGGGGGCGCCGCCGTCGGCACCATCACCCGCCACGCCGTCGGCTACAGCGGCTTCGAATGCGCGGTCGCGCTGTTTCCGGCTTCACTGGGGATGCCGATCATTCTGGCCGAGGATGGCTTGGATCGCGGCGAGGCGGCGGTCGGCGAACGCCTGGGCCGGCGCATCCGCGAGGCGGCCCATCCGGGCGCGGCGGTCATCCTGTTCTACGACAGCGTCCGTTCGGCGCCGCCGCCGGTCCTGCATGCCGGCAGTCGACTGGTCGAGGGGATCTACGACGGCCTCGACGGTTTTACCGTCCATCTCGTCGGCGGCGGCACCATTGCCGATGTCCAGCTCTCCGCCAGTTACGTGTTCGATGGCCAACGGTCGGCCCACCATGCGGCGGTCGCGGTGATTCTGCCGCCGGCGCTCACGGCCGAGACGGTGATCCTGCACGGCTGCGTTCCGGCCAGTTCGTTCATGGAGATCACCCGGGTCGAGGGCGCCGTCGTCTACGAGTTGGACGGCCGTCCCGCCATCGAGGCCCTGGAGGCGATGCTGGGCATGCCGATCGACGACAAACGCGCCCAGGACCTGTCGCTCAGGGTGACCTTGGGCGAGAAGCACGGTGATCCGTTCGCGCCCTACGATGAATCGGCCTATGTCAATCGGCTGATCGTGTCGGCCGACGCCAAGAGCGGGTCGCTGACCCTGTTCGAGGCCGACTTCCGGGCCGGCGCCCGCGTCCAGTTCATGGCGCGCGACAACGACATGATGCTGGCTTCGGTCAAGCGGCGGACGACGGCCCTGATGGCGCGGCTGGCCAACAAATCCTGCGTGCTCGGGCTCTACTTCGATTGTGCCGGCCGATCGGGGCTGGTGAGCGGGTCATCCAGCGAGGAGGCCCAGGTCATGGTCAGGCTTTGCCGGCCCGACATTCCGGTTCTCGGATTTTTCTCGGGCGTCGAGATCGCGCCGTTGATGGGGCGAAGCCGGCCCCTCGATTGGACCGGCGTATTCATGGTTATCCATCGGGCGCAGGAATGACCGTAGACACATCCGATCAGGACCTCCGGCGCGAACGCGACTTCTATCGTCGCCAGTGCGACGAAATGGGAAGCCAGATCCTGCGTCTGCAGCGGGCCCATGAACGGGCTCACCTGGAGGCGCGCCGGAGCCGGGCTGTCGCCGCCCTGATCCGCGAGGCGGTCGCCATCGGCGACGCGGTGGCCGAAGCGGCGGAAATCGGCGACGCCTTCCTCGAGGCGATCCTGCGGTCGACTTGGTACGATCAGGCGGCGATCCTGGTCCATGACCCGGCGACCGGCGTTTTCGCGGTGCGCCACGCGCTCGGTTTCGACACGCCGCCGGCCTTGCCGGCGACCCCGTCGCCGCCGGCGGCCCTGTTCGTCAACTCTTGGACTCCGCTGGGCCCGGTGGTGCAGGCGCTGCGGCAGGGCCTCGGGGTTCCCCATTTTCTGTGGGCGCTGGACGGCGAAACGCACCATATCCTGGTCGTCGCCAACAGGTCGGAAATCGGCGTGGCGGGCGTTTTCGAGGAGGGCGACCTGGAAATCGTTCGCGCGGCGCTGAACGTTTATTGCACCGCGGTGCGCCGCAAGCAGATGGAACGGGCCCTGCAACAGGCCAACGATCATCTTGAACAACGCGTCGAGGAACGGACCCGCGCCCTGAAGACCGAAATGTGCGAGCGCGTCCAGGCTGAAGCGGCGCTGTCCGCCAGCGAGGCCAGGCTGCGCGGCGCCGTCGAGAGCCTGCGCGAGGGGTTCGCGCTCTTCGACGCCGAGGATCGGCTGGTTCTGGCCAACGCCGCCTACAAGCAGATCGTTCCGATGGCGGCGGACGGCGTGCGCGACGCCATCACGTTCGAAACGTTGCTGCGCGCCCTGGTGGCGCAGGGGCTGGTCGACGAGGGGATGCGTGGGGAAGAGTACATCCGCGAGCGCCTCGAGCACCATCGTCATCCGCAGGAGCCCTTCATCCAGTCGATGGTTGATGGCCGACGCCTTCTGATCCGCGAATCGTCGACGCCGGAAGGCGGCGTGGCCCTGGCCGTGACCGACCTGACCGATCTGGTCAGGGCGCGCGAGAAAACCCGGCGGCTTGAGACCGAACTCGCCCACGTGTCGCGGCTTAACGCGATGGGCGAGATGGCGGCCGGTTTCGCCCATGAAATCAACCAGCCGCTGGCGGCGATCAATTCCTATGTCCGCGGCTGCATCCTCCGCCTGCAGAAAGGCGCCGCGGAACCGGCCGATCTGCTGCCGATTCTGCAGAAGACAGCGGAGCAGGCCGAACGGGCCGGCGAGATCAACCGGCGGGTCCGGCGATTCCTGTTGAAGGAAGACCTCGAAATGGCCCCGATCGACATCAACGGCGCGATCCATGTGGCGCTTCGCCTGCTGGACGCCCTGGCCGGCGAAAAAGAGGTGTCGGTGGTGCTCGATCTGCAGGAGGGGCTTCCCCGCGTGATGGCCGACGCCCTGCACATTCAGCAGGTGGTCGTCAACCTGGTCCGCAATGGAATCGAGGCGATGGACGAGTGTGACGGCGCCGAGCGCCGGGTGACCATCCGTACCGTTCTTGACGGCGGCGATGCCGTCAAGGTCGAGATCGGCGACGGCGGCCACGGAATTCCCCCGGACATCGGGGCCCGCCTGTTCGAGCCATTCTTCACCACCAAGCCGGGCAGCATGGGCATCGGGCTTCTGGTCTGTCAGCGGATCGTCGAGGCGCACGATGGGAAACTGTCGGTCCGCGCCGGCGCCGACCGCGGCACCGTCGCAACCTTCACGTTGCCCTGTGCGCATCCGGGGAGTGCGCGAAAAAACGTTTAGGGGAGCCGCCCTTCGGGACTAGAATTCGCGCGGCGTTTCGGAATTGGATCTTGGCATCCTCCGACATGACCGCACGGCCTTTCCGGCGCCGGCGACGAAGGTCGGCGCGCCCAACCCAGCCGGTTTGAAAAGTGACTGACGATGAACAACGACCCCCTCACGCTTTATCCCTGTGACGACGCACGCGGCGGCATGCTCGGCGACGCCAAGGCTCTCGAGCGGCGTCTCCTCGATTACATGGTCCACGTGGTCGGCAAGGATCCGCAGTTCGCCACGGAGCGGGACTGGTACTACGCCCTCGCATTCCTGCTGCGCGGCGTCCTCGGCGAACGCCTGATGTCGACCTCGCAGGTTCAGCACCGCACCGACGCCAGGCGCATCTACTACCTGTCGATGGAATACCTGATCGGCCGACGGCTGGTGAAGTGCCTGATCGACCTTGGCGTCGAGTCGGTCATCGACGAGGCGCTGAAGCGGCTCGGCGTCGACATCAACCAAGTCATCGACTGCGAAGTCGATGCCGCGCTGGGCAACGGCGGCTTGGGCCGGCTGGCCGCCTGTTTCCTCGATTCGCTGGCGACCCACGGCTATCCGGGTTACGGCTACGGCATTCGCTATGAGTTCGGCATGTTCAACCAGCGGATCGAGAAGGGCCAGCAGGTCGAGCAACCCGAGAACTGGCTGCGTTACGGCAACCCCTGGGAATTCGAGCGCCCGAACGTGATCTATCCGGTGCGCTTCAACGGCCGCATCCTCACCTTCAAAGGGGCGGACGGCCGCGAGCAGTGCCACTGGGTCGACACCGAGAATGTCATCGCCATGGCCTTCGACGTGCCGATGTCGGGATTCCGCTCGCGCACCGTCACCAACCTGCGCCTGTGGTCGGCCCGCTCCACGCGCGAGTTCGACCTGCGCACCTTCAACGAGGGCAACTATGTCGATGCGGTGCGCGAGAAGACCCTCTCGGAGAACCTGTCGAAGGTGCTCTATCCCAACGACGCCACCGCGGTCGGCCAGGAGCTGCGCCTCAAGCAGGAGTACTTCTTCGTCAGCGCCTCCATCCAGGACATCCTCAGACGCTTCCAGAAGCTGCACGGCAATCTGGACGATCTGCCCAGGAAGGTCGCCATCCAGCTGAACGATACCCACCCCGCGCTGGCCATTCCCGAGCTGATTCGCCTTCTTCTGGACAATCACGGCTACGATTGGGACTCCGCGTGGGCGCTGAGCCGGCAGGTGTTTTCCTACACCAACCACACCCTGCTGCCGGAGGCCCTGGAAACCTGGCAGATCGACCTTCTGGAAACGGTGCTGCCGCACCATCTCGACATCATCTATCGCATCAACGACGGCTTCCTGACGCGGGTCCGCGCGGTTTTCCCCGGCGATTTTTCGGTGCCCAAGCGGGTGTCGCTGGTCGATGACGACGCCCATCGCATCCGCATGGCCCATCTCGCCATCGTCGGCAGCCGCAAGGTGAACGGCGTGGCGGCGCTGCATACCCGAATCCTGCGCACCCGCACCTTCGCGGATTTCGACCGGCTGGACCCCGAAAAGTTCGTCAACGTGACCAACGGCATTACCCAGCGGGGCTGGCTGCTGCAGGCCAATCCGGGTCTGGCCGAGCTGATCGACGAAAAGGTCGGGAACGGCTGGACCACCGACCTTTCAGTGCTCAAAGGCCTGGCCCCGGCGGTGGATGACGCCGACTTCCGGGCCCGCTTCGTCGACATCAAGCGCCAGAACAAGGCACGATTGGCCGCCCTCATCCAGCAGGAAACCGAGGTCAAGGTTGATCCCGCCTCGCTCTTCGACGTGCAGGTCAAACGGCTGCACGAATACAAGCGCCAGCTTCTGAACATCCTGCAGGTGATCGCCCGCTACAACCGCATCCGCGACGGCAACGGCGCCGGGCTGGTGCCGCGCACCGTGATTTTCGGCGGCAAGGCGGCCCCCAGCTACGTCATGGCAAAGTCGATCATCCATCTGATCAACGACGTCGCCGCCGTGGTCAACGCCGACCCGGCGACGCAGGGGCTGCTCCGGGTGGTCTTCATCCCCAACTACAACGTGTCGGCGGCCGGCATCATCATCCCGGGCAGCGACCTGTCGGAACAGATCTCGACGGCCGGCACCGAGGCGTCGGGCACCGGCAACATGAAGTTCGCGCTCAACGGGGCGCTGACCATCGGCACGCTGGACGGCGCCAACATCGAGATCCGAGACGAGGTGGGCGAGGACAACATCTTCATATTCGGCCTCGACGCCGAAGAGGCCGAGCACCTGCGTTTGCGCGGGTACGACCCGTGGCGCTACTACAACGGGAACGCCGATCTGAAGCGGGTTCTCGACATGGTCGCCGAGGGCTTCTTCTCGCCCGACGAGCCCGACCGCTATCGCGGGGTCGTCGACAAGTTGTTGAGGGGGGGCGACCCCTATCTGCTGCTGGCCGATTTCGTGTCCTATCTGGAATGTCAGGAACGGGTCGACGTCGCGTTTGTTGATGTCGAGGGCTGGACACGCAAGGCCATCGTCAACGTCGCCAACATGGGCACGTTTTCGAGCGACCGTTCCATCCACTCCTACGCGCGGGACATCTGGGAGGTGGCCCCCGTCGGCGTATGAGGGGGGCGCGCTTCGAGGGCGGGTTCGTCGGGGCCGGTGAAGAGGCCCGGTTTCAAGGGTAGGGAGGAAGGGACGCCCGACGGCAGGTTCGGGCATTCCGGGGTGAAATTCCGGATCGAGGACGTATATGGAAAGCATGCATCAAAGGACAGGCATGAAAAACGGTCCCCGAATCTACAACCTCTTTCCACCCCTGGTCGGATCGATCGAGGCGTGGTCGCGCCACCTTCCCCGCATTGCCGCCATGGGCTTCGACTGGGTGTTCCTCAACCCGTTCCATTTGCCCGGAATGTCGGGCAGCCTTTACTCCGTGCGCGACTACTACCGGCTGAACCCGCTGTTCGACGACGGCCCCCCGGCCGACGTCGACCGGCGGCTGGCCGCCTTCACGGCCGAGGCCGAACGCCACGGCCTGTCGGTCATGATGGACCTGGTGATCAACCATACCGCCATCGACCATCCTTGGGTGGCCGAGCGCGCCCAGTGGTATGTGAGGGGCGAGGACGGCAAGGTGCGCTCGCCGTTCGCCGTCGATCCCGACGATCCGTCGAAGGTTACCGTATGGAGGGATCTGGCGGAGATCGACTATGCCGAGCGCCCGGAGCGCGACGCCATCGTCGAGGAATGGTGCCGCTTGGTGCGCCATTATGCGTCCCTCGGCTTCGGCGGCTTTCGTTGCGACGCCGCCTACAAGGTGCCGGCTGCGGTGTGGGCGGCGGTGGCGGCGGCCGCCCGCGCGGTTCGTCCCGACGCGGTGCTGGCCGCCGAGACGCTGGGCTGCCGCTTGGACGAAGTGGCGGCTCTCGATGGCGGCGGCTTCAACTTCCTGTTCAACAGCTCGCGCTGGTGGGACTTCCGCCGCTCCTGGCTCCTCGATCAGTACGAGCAGTTCCGCACCATCGCCCCGTCGATCGCCTTTCCGGACAGTCATGACACTCCCCGCTTGGCGGCCGAACTGCAAAGCCAGGGCATTACCGACCCCGCCACGCTCCAGGCCATCTGCGCTCAGCGATACCTTTTCGCCGCGACCTTCTCGACCGGCGTCATGATGCCGATCGGCTTCGAGTACGGCTTCACGCGCCATCTCCATGTCGTGTCGACCCGGCCGGCCGACTGGGAGGAACCGGTCTTCGACCTGTCGCCGTTCATCGCCGAGGTCAACGCCATGAAGGCGGCGGAACCGGCCCTGAACGAGGAGGGACCGCAGTATCGGCTTTACGCGGCGGCGGCCGATGCCGCCGTGCTGGTGCGCCAGGCCGCCGAGGGCGGATGCCGCGTGGTCACCGCCATCAATCCGTGGCCCGATCGCTACCAGGCGGTCGATCTCAGCGCCGTTCCGGGGATCGCCGAAGCCGACGGCGCGGTGCGCGACATCACGCCGGGCCCGCCGCCGGCGGATGCGCCGCGCCCGCCGTATGGACTTGTCGACGTGGCGCCCAACGGCGCCCGCGTCTTTGCGATTCCGGCTTCGGCCGTGGGACCCGAGCGTTCGGCCGGCGGCGGCGTGGCGAGGATCGACCGGACGGCGCTGTCGGCGCGCCCCATCATCATCCAGAACGTCTCGCCAGAAATCGACGGCGGCCGCTATCCGATCAAGCGCGAAGTCGGCGACGACCTGGAGGTGCGGGCCGAAATCTTCACCGACGGCCATGTCAAGGTGGCGGCCGTTCTCAAGCTTCGAGAGGCCGGCGCCGACGATTGGACGGAAACGCCGATGCAGGTCGTCAACGCCGGTCTCGACCGCTGGGTCGGCCGTCTGCGCCTGACCCGCAACGGGCGGGCCGCCTATACCGTCGAAGCGTGGGTCGACGCCTTTGCGACATGGCGCGACGAGTTGGCCAAGAAGCGCGAGGCCGGCCAGGACGTGACTCTCGAACTGGCCGAGGGTCGGGTCCTCGTCGAGGGGGCACGGGAGCGCGCCCGAGGGGCCGACCGCACCGCGCTGGAGAACCGGCTGGCCGCCTTCGACGCCGCCCCCGACGCGCGGGCGCGCGCCGAGGTGATGATGGGCGACGATCTCAACGCCCTGATGGCCCGCTGGCCGGAACGCGAGCCCTGCGTCGTCTACCGGACGCTGGAGGTGGTCGTCGATCGCGTGCAGGCGCGCTTCGCCGCCTGGTACGAGATGTTTCCCCGGTCGCAGGGGACCGTACAGGGGCGCGGCGCCACGTTCGCCGACTGCGAGCGGCGGCTGCCGGAAATCCGCGACATGGGCTTCGACGTCGTCTACTTCGTGCCCATTCATCCGATCGGCCGGGTCCACCGCAAGGGACCGAACAACACGCTGGTCGCCGGCCCTCACGATCCGGGAAGCCCCTACGCCATCGGTTCGGCGGAGGGTGGCCACGATGCCGTCCATCCCGAACTCGGCACGCTCGACGATTTCCGTCATTTCGTGGGGCGCTGTCGCGAGATGGGCATGGAGGTGGCGCTGGATTTTGCCATCCAGTGCGCGCCGGACCATCCGTGGATCGAGGAACATCCCGAGTGGTTCAACTTCCGGCCCGACGGCACCATCAAGTACGCCGAGAACCCGCCGAAGAAGTACCAGGACATCGTCAACGTCGATTTCCACTGCGTCGAACGCGACGCCCTGTGGACGGCGCTGCGCGACGTCGTCGAGTTTTGGGCCAGACAGGGGGTGCGCATCTTTCGCGTCGACAACCCCCACACCAAGCCGGTGCCGTTCTGGGAATGGATGATCAAGGACATCCAGAGCCGCCACCCGGACGTGCTTTTCCTGGCCGAGGCATTCACCCGCCCGCCGATGCTGAAGATGTTGGCCAAGGCCGGCTTTTCGCAGTCCTACACGTATTTCACGTGGCGCCACACCAAGCACGAGCTGACCGAGTACATGAACGAACTGACGCGAAGCGAGGTCAGAGAGTACCTGCGGCCGAACTTCTTCCCGAATACACCGGACATCCTGCCCACCTTCCTGCAGACGGGTGGGCGGCCGGCCTTCATGATCCGCTTCGTCCTGGCGTCGACGCTGTCCAGCGTCTACGGTATCTACAACGGTTTCGAGCTGTGCGAAAACGCCGCCATTCCGGGCCGCGAGGAGTACAACAACTCGGAGAAGTACGACTACAAGGTGTGGGATTGGAATCGTCCAGGCAACATCAAGGACTACATCAAGCGAATCAACCGGCTCCGGCGGGAAAATCCGGCCCTTCAGGAATTGGACAACCTGACGTTCTGCGCCGCCAGCCACGACGACGTCCTGTTCTACGGCAAAATGACGGCGGATCGCCGCAACATGGTTTTCGTCGCCGTCAATCTCAATCCCTTCGATGTCCGCGAGGCCGATGTCGAATTTCCGTTGGGCGAACTGGGGGTCGGCACCGACGGAGGCTTCGAGGTGGAGGATCTGTTGTCGGGCGAGCGCCATCGCTGGTGGGGGGCGTGGCAGCACCTGCGGCTCGATCCCCATTGGAACCCGGCCGCCATCTTCCGGGTCCGTCCGTGCGAGCACGTCGACTATCGTGCCCCCTGCCTTTGACGCGAAACATGCCGAGCCGAGGGGAACGCGATGATTTCCGATGATCCGCTGTGGTACAAGGACGCCATCGTCTACGAGTTGCACGTCAAGGCTTTCTTCGACGCCAACGACGACGGCATCGGCGATTTCGCAGGGTTGACCGAGAAGCTCGACTACCTGGAGGGCCTGGGCGTCACCGCGCTCTGGCTGCTGCCGTTTTATCCGTCGCCGCTCCGCGATGACGGCTACGACATCGCCGACTACAACGACGTCAACCCGTCCTATGGAACGCTGCGCGATTTCCGCCAGTTCGTCCGCGAGGCCCACGCCCGGGGCATGCGGGTGATCACCGAGCTGGTGATCAACCACACGTCGGACCAACACCCATGGTTCCAGCGGGCCAGGAAGGCCGGCCCCAAGTCGTCGTGGCGCAATTTCTATGTGTGGAGCGACAGCGACCAGAAGTATCCGGGCACGCGCATCATCTTCACCGACACCGAAACCTCGAACTGGGCGTGGGATCCCGTGGCCAAGGCCTATTACTGGCACCGCTTCTTCTCGCACCAGCCGGACCTCAACTTCGACAACCCGCGCGTCATGAAGGCGGTCAAAAGCGCCATGAAGTTCTGGCTCGACGCCGGGGTCGACGGCGTGCGCCTCGACGCCATTCCCTATCTGGTCGAGCGCGACGGCACAAACAACGAGAACCTGGCCGAGACCCACGCCGTGGTGAAACATCTGCGCGCCTGGCTGGACAGCCATTTTCCCGACCGCATGTTCCTGGCCGAGGCCAACCAGTGGCCGGAGGACGTGCGGCCCTACTTCGGCGACGGCGACGAATGCCACATGGCGTTCCACTTCCCCCTGATGCCGCGCATCTACATGGCGCTGGCCCAGGAGGACCGCCATCCCATCACCGACATTCTGCGCCAGACGCCGGACATCCCCGACACGTGCCAATGGGCCATCTTCCTGCGCAATCATGACGAACTGACGCTCGAGATGGTCACCGACCGCGAGCGCGACTATTTGTGGCGCTTCTACGCGGCGGATCCTCGGGCCCGCGTCAACGTCGGCATCCGCCGCCGCCTGGCGCCGCTGCTGGACAATGACCGCGGCAAGATCGAGCTTCTCCACAGCCTGCTGCTGTCGATGCCCGGCACGCCGGTTCTCTATTACGGCGACGAACTGGGCATGGGCGACAACATCTTCCTGGGCGACCGGGACGGCGTGCGCACGCCCATGCAGTGGTCGCCGGACCGCAACGGCGGCTTTTCGAAGGCGGACCCGCCGCAACTGTTCCTGCCGGCGATCATGGACCCCGTCTACGGCTTCCAGGCGGTGAATGTCGAGGCCCAGGGCCGCAACCCGGCTTCGCTTTTGAACTGGGTGCGCCGCCTGCTGGCGGTGCGCAAGGCGCATCGCGCCTTCGGCCGCGGCAGCCTGACGCTGCTCTACCCCGGCAACCGCAAGGTTCTGGCCTATTTGCGCCACTACGAGGGCGAGACGATCCTCTGCATCGCCAACCTGTCGCGTTCGGCGCAACCGGCGGAATTGGACCTTTCCGACTATGGCGGCCGGGTGCCGGTCGAGCTCATGGGCAACAGTCGCTTCCCGCCGATCGGCGAACTTCCCTATTTCATCACCCTGCCGGGCCACGCCTTCTACTGGTTCCTGTTGGCCGAGAAGGCGACTGCCCCGGCCTGGCACGAGGACTTCGAGCAGGCCGTTCCCGACCTCCTGACCCTGGTCTTGCCGCAGGGGTGGGCGAGCCTGGTCGCGGACGGACCGCGGGCCACCTTCACCGAACGCATCCTGCCGGAGTACCTGGTCCATCAGCGGTGGTTCGCCGGCAAGGAAAAGACGCTGGCCAAGGTAACGCTGCTCGATCACGCCCAGATGGCCGACCCGTTGGGCGGCTGGCTGTTGTGCATCGTCGAGGCGGCGTTCACCGACGGCACCAGCCAGCGCTACTTCCTGCCCTTCGCCGTGGCATGGGAGAGCATGTCCGACGATCCATTGACCCAGCTTCTGCCGTCGATCCTGTGCCGGGTCCGCAAGAACGCCAGGGTCGGCGTGCTTTACGACGCCATGGCCGACGGAGAACTAGTCCGCCGCCTGGTCGCCGCCATGGCAGAGGGCGGCGGTTTTGGCGCTGCCGGCGGCCGTTTCGACTTCGCGGCGACCACCGCCTATCCGGCCGGTGTCAACGTGCCCGCCCTCGACGTCCGCCGGCTTGGGCGCGAGCAGAGCAACACCTCGGTCATCATCGGCGAAGAGATGATCCTCAAGGCCTACCGCCAAGTGCAGACCGGCTGCCATCCCGAGGTCGAGGTGGGCCGCTTCCTCACCGAAACCGCCGGCTACGCCCATTCCCCACAACTTCTGGGCACCGCCGAATACCGGTCGAACGACGGCGAAACAACGGCGCTGGCCGTTCTCCAGAAGTTCGTCCGCAACCTGGGCGACGGCTGGTCGTTCACTCTCGACCACGTTGGCCGGCATCTCCAGGACGCCCAGATCCTGCAGCCGATGGCCGCCACGGCCGGGGGCGAGCACGACCCGCACGCGCTTTTCCTGCTGACGGCGGGCCGGCTGGGCGAACGGACGGGCGAACTGCACCGGGCCTTCGCCCTCGACGCTGCCGATTCGGCCTTCGCTCCCGAACCGACTACGGCGGCCGATCTCAAGGAGTGGTCGCGCCATGTCGCCACCCAGGCGCGCCAGGCCTTTGCCGCGCTCAAGCGGGTGCGGGCGACGGCCGGGCCGGATCTGCGGTCCGACATCGACGGCTTCCTGGCCCGGCGCGGTGATATCCTCGATAGGCTGAGGGGGTTGGCGCCGGATCGCCTGGATGCCGTCCGCACCCGCCTGCACGGCGATTTCCACCTGGGCCAGGTGGTGATCGCCCAGGACGACGTGCAGATTCTCGATTTCGAGGGCGAGCCCGCCCGTCCGCTGGCGCAGCGCCGGGCCAAGGGCTCGCCGCTCAAGGACGTGGCCGGCATGCTGCGGTCCTTCAACTATGCGGGCTGGGCCGCCCTTTTCGAGCATGCGGCGGGACGGCCCGACCTGTTGGAGAAGCTGCATCCGCTGGCCGACGAGTGGGAACGGCGGACGGCCGAAACCTTCCTCGCCCATTACCGGGCGGCCATCGGAGATTGCCCATCCTATCCCGCCGACGACGCGCAGCGCGAACGCGTGCTGCGGCTTTTCCTGTTCGAGAAACTGTTCTACGAAATCGGCTACGAGGCGGCGAACCGGCCCGACTGGTTGCGCATCCCCTTGGCCGGGCTGAGCCGCCTGCTGGCTGAAACGGAACCCGTATGACGCCCCAATCCCTTGCGCCGAATGTCCTTGCCGCCCTGGCGTCGGGCGATCACGTCGACCCCTTTGCCGTGCTCGGCATGCACGAGGTCGCGGCCGGCCGCCTGATGGTGCGGGCCTGTCTGCCCGGCGCCCGTTCGGTAACGATCTTGGACGCCGCCGACGGCACTGCGGTGGCCGAACTGCCCCGTGTCCACGATGCCGGCATCTTCGCCGGACCGCCCGGCAAGCGGCGCCGGCGCTTCGCCTATCGCCTGCGGATCGACTGGAACGGCAACGTGGTGGACGCCGACGACGCCTACCGATTTCCGCCGGTGATCAGCGATTTCGACCTGCATCTTATCGGAGAGGGAAACCATCTCAGGGCCTACGAGGTGATGGGCGCCCATCCGCGGACGCTGGAAGGCGTCGACGGCGTCGCCTTCGCAGTATGGGCGCCCAATGCCCGCCGGGTCAGCGTGGTCGGCGGTTTCAACGGGTGGGACGGGCGGCGCCACGTCATGCGCCTGCGTCACGGTTTCGGCATCTGGGAGATCTTCATCCCCGGAATCGGTCCCGGCGAGCCCTACAAGTTCGAGATCAAGGCGGGCGACGGGCGGCTGCTGCCGCTGAAGACAGACCCCTACGCGTTTGCCTCGGAAACGCCGCCGAAGACGGCCAGCGTCGTTGCCCCGCAGCAGCCATTCGCCTGGAGCGACGAGCTTTGGTGCGGACGCCGCGGCGAGATCAACGCATTGGACGCGCCGTGTTCGGTCTACGAGGTTCATCTCGGCTCTTGGCGCCGAAAGACCGAAGAGGGAAACCGCTTCCTGACCTACCGCGAGTTGGCCGACGAACTGGTCCCCTACGTACGGGCGATGGGATTCACCCATATCGAATTGATGCCGGTCTCCGAGTTTCCGTTCGACGGGTCTTGGGGCTATCAGCCGATCGGCCTGTTCGCGCCGACCAGCCGATTCGGCACGGCGGACGATTTCCGAGCCTTCGTCGACGCCTGCCACGCCGCCGACATCGGCGTGCTGATCGATTGGGTCCCCGGCCACTTTCCCACTGACGAGCACGGCCTCGGCCTTTTCGACGGCACCCATCTTTACGAACACGCCGACCCGCGCAAGGGCCGGCACACCGACTGGGGAACCCTCATCTACAACTACGGGCGGCGCGAGGTGGCCAACTTCCTGCTCGCCAACGCCCGCTACTGGATCGAGTCGTTTCACATCGACGGCCTCAGGGTCGACGCCGTCGCCTCCATGCTGTACCTCGACTACAGCCGCAAGCCGGGCGAATGGGTGGCCAACCAGTTCGGCGGCAACGAGAACCTGGAGGCCGTGGCCTTCCTCAGGCGGTTGAACGAGATCGTCTTTGGCGACAACTTGGGGGCGACGACTGTCGCCGAGGAATCGACCGCCTGGCCGATGGTGTCGCGGCCGACGTATCTGGGCGGGCTGGGATTCGGCCTGAAGTGGAACATGGGTTGGATGCACGACACCTTGCAGTACATGTCCAAGGATCCGATCCATCGCCGTTATCACCTGAACAACCTGACCTTCGGCCTGGTCTACGCCTTCACCGAGAATTTCGTGCTGGCGCTTTCCCACGACGAGGTGGTGCACGGCAAGGGGTCGCTTCTGGGCAGGATGCCGGGGGACCGCTGGCAGAAGTTCGCCAACCTCAGGGCCTATTTCGCCTTCATGTTCGGTCATCCGGGCAAGAAGCTGCTGTTCATGGGGGCCGACATCGCCCAGGAGCGCGAGTGGTCGCACGAGCGCAGCCTCGACTGGCACCTGCTCGATGATCCGATGCACGCCGGCGTCCAGCGGCTGCTCGGGGACCTCAATCGGCTGTACCGCTCGACGCCGGCCCTGTACGAGGTCGACTTCGAGCCGGCCGGTTTCGCCTGGATCGACTGCCAGGACGTCGACCACAGCGTGGTCAGCTTCCTGCGTCGCGGCAAACGGCCGGAGGAGGTGGCGGTGGTCGTCTGCAACTTCACGCCGATGGTTCACCACGGCTACCGCATCGGCGTGCCGAGCGGCGATTTCTATGTGGAATGCATCAACACCGATGCCGCCGACTACGGCGGCAGCGGGGTCGGCAACCTGGGCGGCGCGCAGGCCGAGGCGGTGCCGGCCCACGGTTACCCGTGGTCGGTCGGCCTGACCCTGCCTCCGCTGGGCGTTCTCATCCTGCGGCCGCGCGGTGCGGAAGGGCAATCATGAGCCCCAAGCGCATGCGGGTGTGGCCCGGCAGTCCGTATCCGCTGGGCGCCAACTGGGACGGCAAGGGAGTCAACTTCGCGCTCTTTTCGGAAAACGCCGAGAAGGTGGAGCTGTGCCTGTTCGACGACCACGGCGACCGCGAGATCCAGCGAATCCAGCTGCCCGAATACACCGACGAGACGTGGCACTGCTATCTTCCCGACGTTCGTCCCGGCCAGATCTACGGGTATCGGGTTTATGGCCCCTATGCCCCGGACAAGGGCCATCGGTTCAATGCCAACAAGCTGCTGATCGATCCCTATGCGAAGGCCCTGGTAGGGGGCATCCGCTGGAACGACGCCCTGTTCGGCTATCGCGTCGGCGACCCCAAGGAGGACCTGTCGTTCGATTCGCGCGACAGCGCCAAATACACCTACAAGTGCCGGGTGGTCGACACCGCCTTCACCTGGGGCAACGACAAGGCGCCGGGCGTCCCGTGGGAGCAGAGCATCGTCTACGAGGCCCACGTGCGCGGCCTGACCATGCTTCATCCCGATGTTCCCACGGAAAATCGCGGCACCTTCGCCGGCCTCGCCACCCCGTCCGTCGTCGACTACCTGCGCGGCCTCGGCATCACCGCCGTCGAACTGTTGCCGATTCACGCTTTCGTCGACGAGCATCGGCTTGCCCTGAAGGGGCTGCGCAACTACTGGGGATACAACTCCATCGGCTTCTTCGCGCCGCACCCCCTCTACCTCGCCGACGGCGGCCTCGGCGAATTCAAGACCATGGTGCATGTCCTGCACGACGCCGGCATCGAGGTCATCCTCGACGTCGTCTTCAACCATACGGCGGAAACCGGACGCCTGGGCCCCACCCTGTGCTTTCGCGGCATCGACAACCGGTCCTATTATCGCCTGCCGGCAGACAACTACCGCGAATACCTGGACTTCACCGGGTGTGGCAACAGTTTCAACCTGCACCACCCCCGGGTGCTGCAATTGGTCATGGATGCGTTGCGCTTCTGGGTTCAGGAGATGCACGTCGACGGATATCGTTTTGATTTGGCAACGACATTGGCGCGCGAGTACGACCAGCAATACCACGTGCACGCCGGTTTTCTGGACGCGGTGGGCCAGGACCCGGTGCTGTCCAGGGTCAAGCTGATCGCCGAGCCCTGGGACGTCGGTGAGGGAGGATACCGTCTGGGGGCTTTCCCGCCGGGATGGGCCGAATGGAACGATCGCTACCGCGACACCGCGCGCCGTTTCTGGCGGGGCGATACCGGCCAGCTCTCGGAACTGGCGACCCGGATCACCGGTTCCAGCGACCTGTTCGGTCGGCGGGGCCGGAGGCCGTGGGCCAGCATCAACTTCGTCACCGCCCACGACGGCTTCACGTTGAAGGACTTGGTCAGCTACACCGAAAAGCATAACGAGGCCAACCTCGAGGACAATCAGGACGGCACCAACGACAACCACAGCGCCAATTTCGGCGTCGAGGGGCCGAGCGACGATGCGGCGATCACCCGCATGCGCTTCCAGCAGATGCGCAACTTCCTGGCCACGCTGCTGGTGTCGCAGGGGGTTCCCATGCTGGTCGCCGGCGACGAATTCGCCCGCACCCAGCACGGCAACAACAACGCCTACTGCCAGGATTCCGAGGTCAACTGGATCGACTGGAGCGGCATCGGCCCGGAGGCCGGCCAGCTTCAGGAATTCGTGCGTTTCGCCATCGCGCTGCGCCGCCGCCACGTGGTCTTCCGGCGTTCCCGTTTCTTCCACGGCGGGGTCATTCCGGGAACCGAGACCAAGGACATCACCTGGCTCCGGCCGGACGGCCGCGAGTTCGGCGAGGCCGACTGGAGAAATCCGGCCAACCACTGCATCGGCTTCCTGCTGAGCGGCGAGGCCGGCCACTACCATCTGACCTCTTCCGGAGAGCCCGAACCAGACGCCTCCTTCGTGGTCATTCTCAACGCCGGCGACACCGACGTTCCCTTCCGGCTGCCCGACGTCGCCGGTGGGGGCGACTGGGCGTGCGTCATCGATACCGCGGCCGATCCGTCGATCGGCGGCGGCCCGCGGGTGGCCAGAGGGGACACCGTGGCGGTGCCTGCGCGAACCTTCCTGATGTTCGAACACGCCGGCGCGCTCATCGCCTAGGTGGGAGACTCATGACCGCCGATCACGCCCGCTCGACCTCCCTTCCCGGCCCGTTTCTCGCCCGGCTGGCCGACGCCGTCGGCATCCAACCCCGCTATCGCGACGTTTCCGGCAGGACCCAAGATCGGAA
>JAVEYE010000008.1:0-30582 GCA_034003665.1 Rhodospirillales bacterium
GGCTACGCTGTCGACCGACATGGTGCCGAGCTTGATGCCGAGGTAGACGATGGCGGTCTTGATGAACCACTCGGGCTTGCAGGCCTCTTTGATGAACTCGGCGAAGGGTTTGAAGAAGTTGCCGATCGTCAGGCCGACCAGCAGGGCGATGATGAACCCGGTATCGCCGCCCAGCGACAGACCCCAGGTAATTCCAAACTTTTTGAACTGATTGACCGGTGCCGCGATGTAGGCGTAGTTGCCGATGATCCAGCACGTCCAGGCAAGGAGGTAAAGGATGGTGAAACCGATCACGAACTTCTTGACGTTGAGGCCCATGAAATAGGCGCCGATTCCGGTCAGCACCGTCCAGACGGCCCACGTAACCATGAAGGAGCCGAACCAACCGAGGTTTGCATAGGCCTTGCTCGACGGCACCGCCCATTTGCCGGGCTCGATCCAGGTTGCGGTCTTGAGCTGCCAGCCCACCAGGTCGTATCCCCAAATGGAAAGCAGTCCGACGCCAAACATGAACAGTCCAAGCCAGACGGCCCACCAATCCTCGTTGCGGCTCATGCCGCTGTACCATTTTCGATTGACTTCATTCATTGTCGTTGTCCCCCAAAATATCCGGTCTTTCCCAAAGCGGATCAGCGTTGCGCCCCTTCAGACCTCCACCCGCACGAGGCGGTTGAAGTAGTGGGGAGCGTATTGGCGAATCCATGTTGGGAAAGTCGCGAAATCGAATCCCATGAAGACGGTAAGAGTCCGCCCCTGATAGCCGCTGGTGCGGCGCAAGGCGCGAGCGAGGTCGGCATCGAGTTCAGGCAGGGTTCGTCCGGCGGCTTCCAGATCGTCGTTGCGGGCGATCCATTTCTCGCCGTCGTGAACAATGACCATGTCGATGTCAGACTTCATGGCTATGCCGTCCCCTCGGTCCGGGCCTGAGTACAGGCCATTAATATTTGTCGAGGATGAAGATGTTGATCAGCGTGCCGAGAATGATCAGTCCGGCGATGCCGATGCCGACGCTCCAGACCACCAACTGGGTTTCCCACTTTTCCCAGGGTTCGGGGGCTTCGATGGCTACATGGGGGGCACTCTCGGCGGTCGCCGCAGAGGGTGCCGTTCCCGGTCTCACGGTCACGGTTTCACTCATGTCAGGTTTCCTCCAGGTTTGTGATTGCTTGCGTCGAAAGACGGGCGCGGCCCGACCGAAGGCCGTCCGAACGGCCGATGCCGCCCCGAACACGAAAAAGGCCGAACCCGCATCCCAGTGCGATTATCCGGCCTGCCTATAAACAATACCGTCATCCACTCCTGACAAGACGGAGGGGAAGTGCGGGAATGACAATAATTATCATTAATTGCTGGCGCCCAAAAATCGAGAACGCCACGTTGCGATCGCTTCTCGGACATTGCTCTCCCCAAGGTGTTCCTAGCACCACGGTTTTTATAGAAGGGAGATACTTTATTCCCAAGAAATGCATACCCCAGTACGCGCATTTACTCAAGAAATATGTTAATATTAAATGAGTTTCATTTTTATATTAGATGTTTTTTTATGTTCCTGGGTTTGCCACGCCGCGCGAGGCGAGGGGCGTCGGCGGTTTGCGACGCAATGGAATGGGCGAACCTTTTGGGTGATTTCTTGGCGGCCCGCAGGTATATGGGGGCGGGTTCGGCAAGGATCGGAGCGAAACGCATGACCGTCGTGGTAACGGGGGCCGCCGGCTTCATCGGATTTCATACATCGCTTGTGCTTCTCGCGCGGGGTGAAACAGTCGTCGGCATAGACAACATCAACGATTACTACGACGTTTCGTTGAAACGGGCCCGTTTGGCCTGCCTCGCGGGGCATGGAGGGTTTTCCTGCCACGAAATCGACATTGCGGACCGCGAGGCGGTCTTCGGAATTTTCGCCAAGCACCCCGACATCGACGGTGTCATCCACTTGGCGGCGCAGGCCGGGGTTCGCTATTCGCTGATCAATCCGTATGCCTACACCCACAGCAACGTCGAGGGCCATCTGGTGCTGCTGGAGGCGGCTAGGCGGTTGCCGGCGCTTCGGCATTTCGTCTATGCCTCGTCGTCGTCGGTCTACGGGACCAACACCAAACTGCCGTTCTCGATCGACGATCGCGTCGACACGCCGATCTCCATCTATGCGGCGACCAAGAAGTCGATGGAGATGATCAGCCATGCCTACGGCCACCTGTACGGGTTGCCGCTGACGGGGCTTCGCTTCTTCACGGTTTACGGGCCCTGGGGGCGCCCCGACATGGCGGCTTTCCTGTTCACCCGCAAGATCCTGGCCGGCGAGGCCATCCCGGTGTTCAACCACGGCGACATGCGGCGCGATTTTACCTATATCGACGACATCGTCGCGGGCGTGGTCGGCTGCCTCGACCATCCGCCTGCCGAAGACGGTGCCAAAGCCCGTGTCTACAATATCGGGAACAGCCGCTCGGAACGCCTGATGGATTACATCGCCGAAATCGAAAAGGCGCTGGGCCTGAAGGCGACCATCGATTTCAAGCCGATGCAACCGGGCGACGTCAAGGAAACCTATGCCGACATAGCGGCGACAACGCGTGACTTCGGGTTCGTGCCGCGTACGCCGATCAGCGAGGGCGTTCCGCGCTTCATCGACTGGTACTGTGACCACTACAACGTGAAAAGGAAGGGATGATGCGTATCCTGGTTCTGGGGGCCGGCGCGGTAGGCGGGTATTTCGGTGGCCGTCTGGCCGAAGCCGGTGCCGACGTGACGTTCCTGGTCCGCCCCGGACGCGCCAGGCAACTGGCCGAGCGCGGTCTGGTCGTGCGCAGCAAGTCGGGCGACATCGAACGTCCAGTGCCGACGGTCGGCCGCGACGCCATTCCCGGGCCCTTCGACCTGGTGATCCTTACCTGCAAGGCTTACGATCTTGAGGATGCCATGGATGCGGTGGCCCCGGCCATCGGGCCGCAAACTGCCGTGTTGCCGTTGCTCAACGGTCTGGCCCACATGGAGGCTCTGGACGCCCGCTTCGGCGAGGCCCGCGTGCTGGGCGGCATCTGCCATATCGGCGCGACGATGACGGCGGACGGCGATATCCGCCATCTCACACCCCTGCAGGTTCTGACCCTCGGATCCCGTTCGGGCGTGACGTCACCGCTCTGCGCCGCCGTCGCCGACCTTCTTAAGGCCGGCCCGGTCAAGGTGGTGGTCAGCGACGGCATCATGCTGAACATGTGGGAAAAGTTCGTCATGCTGGCCTCGATGGCGGCAATGACCTGCCTGATGCGCGCCGCGGTCGGCGATATCATGGAGACCGCCGAGGGCGAGGCCATCACCCTGGAGACCTTGGACGAGTGCGTGCGCGTCGCGACGGCGGCGGGCTATGTGCCGCGCGACAAGGTGCTGGCCCAGACCCGGGGGTTGCAGACCGAGCGCGGCTCGACCTTCTCGGCTTCCATGCTGCGCGACATCGAGAAGGGGGGGCCGGTCGAGGGCGACCACATTGTCGGCGACATGTTGGCCCGCGCCGGCACCCTGGGCGTCGCCACGCCGAACCTGCGGCTTGCCCATTGCCACCTTCAGGCCTACCAGGCCCGGCGCGCCCGCGAAACCCGTTCGTAGTATTCAGCCGTAAAGGGCGTCGAGAGCGTCGCCATAGGCTTCGACGATCTTGTGGCGGCGCAGTTTCAGGGTCGGCGTGATCTGCCCGTTGTCGATGGAGAACGGTTCCGGCGCCACGATGACGCGCCGCACCTTCTCGATGGTCGACAGGTTGCGGTTCACGCGGTCGACGGCGGCCATCATCGCGCCAGAGAACACTCTGTCTCCTGCCAGTGCCTTGGGATCGTACTCGCGGCCGTTCTCGGCAGCCCACGCGCGGCTCCATTCGGCGTCCGCGACGAGCACACCGACGAGGTGCGGCCGGCGGTCGCCATAGACCATGGCCTGGGCGATTTCCGGCTCGAGCGTCAGCATGCCTTCCACGCGCTGCGGCGCGATGTTGTCGCCTCCCGAGTTGACGATGATGTCCTTCTTGCGGTCAGTGATCAGCAGGTGGCCGTCATCGTCGATGACGCCGACGTCGCCTGTATGCAGCCAGCCGTCCTTGATCGTACGGGCGGTCAGGTCGGGGTCGCGCCAATAGCCTTGCATGACCAGTTCGCCGCGCACCAGAATTTCGCCGTCCTCGGCGATGCGCACCTCGGTGTTGGCGAGGGGCGGGCCGACGGTGTGCATCTTGGGTCGTGTGGGGCGGTTGATCGAGACCACCGGGGCGGATTCGGTTTGGCCGTAACCCTGGATGATGGGAAGACCGAGTGCCTTGAAGAAAATGCCGATCTCGGGATTGAGCGGAGCGCCGCCGGACACCATGGCTTTGAGGCGGCCGCCGAAGCGGCCGCGGACCTTGTTGCGCACCAGCTTGTCCAGGAGAATGTCCTGGAAACGTTCGCCCCAGGTCATCTGGCCGCCGTTGAGATGACGTTTGCGGCCAAGCGCGACGGCCTTGTTGAACATTTTTTCCCTGAAGCCGCCGACCTTTCGGACGTCGGCCAGGATGCGGCTGGAGATGACGTCGTAGAGCCGGGGCACCGAGATCATCAACGTGGGTCGCGCCTCGCCTAAGTTCTTGATCAGCGATTCGGCGCCTTCCGCGTAATAGATCTCGGCTCCCAGGAAGATCGGCAGGAACTGCCCGCAGGCATGCTCGTAGGAATGCGAAAGCGGCAGGAAGGACAGGAACGCTTCGTTTCCCAACCCGATCTCGTCGACGGCTTCGCGGGCCCCCTCGCAATTGTGGAGGATGGCCCCGTGATGGAGCATCACGCCCTTGGGAGCGCCCCCGGTGCCCGAGGTGTAGATGATGGCGGCGGTATCGGTGCGTTTCATGGCGGCCGCCGCCGCGGCGACGTCGGCCCCGGTTTCCCCGCCGGCCAGGACAGAGTCCCAGGCATGGATGTCGACCGTCAGGCTTTGGGTGATCTCGGGCGGCTCGATGGCAATGACGAACTGCATTTCGGGGGAGCGATGGGCGGCGGGAACCAGTTTGGCGGCGAGGCGCCGGCTCGAGACGATGGCGCCCTTCGCCCCACTGTTGGTCACGATATGCAGGTGGTCGGCCTCGGTGTTGGTGGTATAGGCGGGCACCGCGATGGCCCCCGTCGCCATGATCGCGACTTCCGAGATCAGCCACTCCGGACGGTTCTCCGAGACCAGAACGACGCGGTCGCCGGCGACGACACCCAGCGCGGCCAGCCCGCGCGACAGCCGCACCACCTGGTCCGCCGTCTGGCGCCAGGTGAGGGGGCTGTAAGCACCGTCGCGCTTCATCCACAGGAACGGTTTATCGCCCAGCGCTTCAGCCTGAGCGAAGAACATGGCAACGAGATTGGGCCATGTGGAGATGGCTGCGTTCATCAATGTCCTTGAAGTCAAGTCGTTGTTGTTGGCGGCAACATACCATTGCGGTTGTCGTCTTCCCAAGCCCACATTATATGCGACCCGTTCAAGGAGGATTCTATGCCCGCCAATGCCAATTCCGCCACGACCGCGCCCGCCGCACCGTCCGATTCCCTCCCCGAATGGGATCTTTCCGCCCTTTACGCCGCCCCCGACGATCCGGCGCTGGAGGCCGACCTGACGTGGGCGGGCGAACGGGCCAAGGCTTTCCAGGAGGCCCACAAGGGCCGGCTGGCCTCGATTGACGGAGACGCGCTGGGCGATGCCATCGCCGAGTACGAAGGCATCGTCGAGCGCATCCACAAGGCGATGAGCTATGCCCAACTTCTGGTTGCCGGTGATGTCAGCGATTCCAGGCGAGGCCGCTTTTTCCAGACTGTCCGCGAACGCATTACGACGATTTCCACGGATCTGCTGTTCTTCGAACTGGAATTGAACCGCATCGACGACGAGGTGCTGGCCCGGCAGCTCGAACAGCCGGCCGCCAAGCGGTATGCGCCCTGGGTGCGCGATGTCCGGGTCATGCGCCCGCATCAACTGTCCGACGAGGTGGAAAAGCTGCTGCATGAGAAATCAGTGGCGGGACGGGCCGCTTGGGTGCGGCTGTTCGACGAGACGCTGGCGGGGCTTCGCTTCGAGGTGGAGGGGAGCCGGCTCAGCCTGTCGGACACCCTCAACCTGCTTTCCGACAAGAACGGGTCCGTCCGCAAGGCGGCGGCCAAGGCGCTGGGCCGTGTGTTGGGTGAAAACCTCAAGCTGTTTTCGTTGATCACCAACACCTTGGCCAAGGACAAGCAGATCGAGGATGACTGGCGGCGCTTCCCGCGGCCGGTATCGGCTCGCAACCTGGCCAATCTGGTCGAGGATGAGGTGGTCGAGGCGCTGGTCGGCTCGGTGCGCGAGGCCTTTCCCCTGCTTGCCCACCGCTATTACCGCCTGAAGGCCAAATGGTTCGCCGTCGAGAAGCTCGACTATTGGGACCGCAACGCGCCGCTGCCCGAGGACGTGGACCGCCGCTATTCGTGGGACGAGGCGAAGGACACGGTGCTTGGCGCCTATGGCGCCTTCACGCCCGACATGGCGGCCATCGCCCGGCGTTTCTTCGACGAGCGCTGGATCGATGTGCCTCCCCGGCCCGGCAAGGATTCCGGGGCCTTCTCGCATTCGACCGTACCCTCAGCCCATCCGTTCATCCTGCTCAACTATCACGGCAAGGCGCGCGACGTGATGACCCTGGCCCACGAACTGGGGCACGGTGTTCACCAAGTGCTGGCCGGGCGGCAGGGAGCGCTGATGTCCGACACCTCGCTGCCGTTGGCGGAGACCGCGTCGGTGTTCGGCGAGATGCTGACCTTCCGGGCCTTGCTGGATAGCGAGAAGGACCCCGCCCGCCGGCGCATCCTGTTGGCCGGCAAGGTCGAGGACATGCTGAACACGGTGGTCCGCCAGATCGCTTTCCACGAATTCGAGACCCGCGTGCACGGCGAACGGCGCAACGGCGAATTGGCAGCCGAGCGGCTTTGCGAAATCTGGCTCGACATCCAGGGGGAAAGCCTGGGTCCGGCGTTGCGCTTTGACGACGACTATGGTGCGTTCTGGGCCTACATTCCGCATTTCATCCATACACCGTTCTACGTTTACGCCTACGCGTTCGGCGACTGCCTGGTGAACTCGCTTTATGACGTCTTCCGCCAGGGGCATCCCAAGTTTCAGACGAAATACCTGGCTATGCTGCAAGCTGGCGGCACCGGGCGCCACAAGGAGCTGTTGGCACCATTCGGGCTCGACGCCGGCGACCCCGCTTTCTGGAAGCGCGGACTTTCGATGATCTCGGGCTTCATCGACGAGTTGGAGACGATGGGGTGAGCGAAAACCCGCCTGAGCAACGGCGCGACGACGACGGGTCGCTGGGTGGCCGAGTTCGGCGTTACGCCCGGGTCGGCACCGCTGTCGGCGGCCTGGCGGCCAGGGTGGCCGGCGATCGGTTGCTGGGGCGTTCGCCGGAGGCGGGCGACTATGCCGACGATCTGCGCCGAGTTTTGGGCGGGCTCAAGGGGCCGGTCATGAAGGCGGCCCAGATCTTGGCTACCGTACCGGATCTCTTGCCCCCCGAGTACACCGCCGAGCTGTCACAGCTTCAGACCAACGCGCCGTCGATGGGCTGGGCGTTCGTCAAGCGTCGCATGGCCAGCGAACTTGGCCCTGACTGGCGGCAGCGTTTTGCCGAGTTCGACCACGAGGCGGCCGCTGCCGCTTCGCTGGGCCAGGTTCATAAGGCGTTGGACCACGACGGCCGGCGGCTTGCCTGCAAGTTGCAGTATCCGGACATGGCTTCGGCGGTGGAGGCCGATCTTCAGCAACTCAAACTGGGGCTCGCGCTATTCCGGCGCTATGACAAGGTGATCGATCCGACCGAGATCCACGCCGAATTGTCGGTGCGGCTGCGCGAGGAGCTCGACTACCGGCGGGAAGCCGCGAACATGGCGCTGTTCGCCGACATGCTGAGAGGCGAGCCGATGGTCCATGTGCCGACCGCCGTGCCCGTGCTGTCGACCGGGCGGCTGCTGACCATGGACTGGCTGGACGGTCGGCGCATGGTTGACGTGACGGAGGCTCCATTGGAGGAGCGCAACCGGGTGGCCGAGGCCATGTTTCGGGCGTGGTACGTGCCCTTCTATCACTTCGGCGTGCTGCATGGCGACCCCCATCTCGGCAACTATACGGTACGCACCGATCATGGCGTCAACCTGCTGGATTTCGGCTGCATCCGGGTGTTCCGGCCGTCCTTTGTCGGCGCGGTCATCGATCTTTACAGGGCGTTGCGCGACGGGGATGAGGATCTGGCCGCCCATGCCTATGAAACGTGGGGTTTCGTCAATCTCGACCGCAATGTCATGCGTATTCTCAATCAGTGGGCGGCCTTCCTTTACGAGCCGTTGCTGGACGACCGCCGACGTCGCATCCAGGAGCATGGCTCGCCGACCTATGGCGCTTCGATCGCGGCCAAGGTGCATCGCGAACTCAGCGAGGCGGGGGGCGTCAAGCCGCCGCGCGAGTTCGTGCTGATGGACCGTGCCGCCATTGGCCTGGGTTCCGTCTTCTTGCGCCTGAAGGCGGAGCTCAACTGGCATCGGCTGTTTCACGACCTGACGGAGGGCTTCGACGCCGCCGTTGTCTCGGCGCGCCAGAATGCCGCGCTCCAGCGCTCGATGGTGCCGGCCGATTGATGGCCGTCCGGCCGAATTGGGAACTGGACCGAAACGGCCAGGATTGCGATGATGGCCGCGCAACCGGATGGAGATGGGGATGCCGATGATCGTAACCACAACCGACGGCGTCGATGGGCGCCGCATCGACGCTTACCTGGGCCTGGTCACCGGCGAGGCCATTATGGGAACCAATGTGTTCCGCGACCTGTTTGCCGGAATCCGCGACATCGTCGGTGGTCGGTCGGGCAGTTATGAGAAGGAAGTGAAGAAGGCCAAGGGCTTGGCCGTCGAGCAGATGATCGAGGAGGCGGAGGCGCTGGGCGCCGACGCCGTGGTCGGCATCGACATCGATTACGAGGTGATCGGCGGCGACAAGAAGATTCTGTTGATGGCCATCGCCAACGGCACTGCCGTCAAGTTGGGTTGAAGGCGACACGGCCGCAGAAGAATTTGGCTGCTGCTGTCGAAACCCGGTTTCCGACGGGGTTCCGAGGCGTTAAACTGCGACTGAACCGCACGCGCGAATGACGGGCGGGGCAAGACTGGAAGCGTCATCCTCTTCGATAAGACGGGGCAAAGGATTTTCGCATTGCGGGAACCCTACGGAAAATGGGGATCTGCGAAAGGTTTCGTCGCCTCGGCGCCGGCCGGATTTCTGCACTCTGCCGGCCAACGCGCAGTGTTTGCATTGCGAAAAAATTGCAATCGCGCCATATACCAGCGGCGTTCATTAGCCCGAGGTAATATAGGGAATTTCCCAACATGAAAATTGCCATACCCAAGGAGCGACGGCCCGGCGAGACCCGGGTTGCCGGTTCTCCGGACTTGGTCAAGAAATTGGTCGGCTACGGTTTCGATGTCATCGTCGAAAAGGGGGCCGGGGCGGCCGCCATGTTCACCGACAACGCTTACAAGGAAGCGGGAGCCACTCTCGCCAAGGACGGCGAGAGCGCGTTGGCGTCGGCGGATGTGGTGTTGAAGATCCAGCGCCCGATCATCGAAGGCGACGAAAACGAACTGGCCCAGATGAAGTCGGGAGCGGTTCTCATCGGTCATCTCGGCGCCCTCTATCATCCGAAGGATGTGGACGCCTATGCCAAGGCCGGCATTACTGCCTTCGCCATGGAACTGATGCCGCGCATTTCGCGGGCCCAATCCATGGACATCCTGTCCAGCCAGACCAATCTGGCCGGTTACAAGGCGGTACTCGACGCCGCGGCCGAGTACGGCAGCGCGTTGCCGATGATGATGACGGCGGCCGGCACCATCGCGCCGGCCAAGGTTTTCATCATGGGTGCCGGCGTTGCCGGTCTGCAGGCCATCGCCACCGCCAAACGCATGGGCGCGGTGGTGACCGCGACCGACGTGAGGCCTGCTACTCGCGAGCAGGTGCAGAGCCTGGGCGGCAAATTCCTGACTGTCGATGCCGAAATGGAAAAGGACGCCGAAACCGCCGGCGGTTACGCCAAGGCGATGCCGCCCGAGTACATGGAAAAGCAGAAGCAGGTGGTGGCGGAGCATATCAAAAAGCAGAACATCGTCATCACCACGGCCCTGATTCCCGGCCGGCAGGCTCCGGTTCTGGTCACCGAGGACATGGTAAAGACCATGCTGCCGGGATCGGTGATCATCGATCTGGCGGTCGAGGCCGGCGGCAACTGCCCGCTGTCCCAGCCGGGCAAGGTGGTGGTCAAGCATGGCGTCAAGATCGTCGGCCACACCAACGTGCCGGGGCGCCTGGCGACCGACGCCAGCACGCTGTTCGCCAAGAACATCCTTAATTTCATCACCCCGCACATCAAGAAGGAAACCCAGGCGATCGAGTTCGACTGGGATGATGAAACCGTCAAAGGCACGCTGGTGACCCGCGACGGAAAGGTGGTGAATCCGTTGCTGACTGCGAAGGAGAAATGACCATGGATCCGGCAAAGTTCGCGGACAGCGCTTCCCAGCTTGCCAACCAGGCCGCAACCCTGGCGGACCAGGCGGCCAAACTGGCCAATGATGCGACCCAAGTCGTTGCCCATGCGCAGGCTGCCCAGGGCGCGGACTCGTTCCTGTTTCTCTTCACCGTTTTTGTGCTGGCGGTTTTCATCGGCTTCTACGTGGTGTGGAGCGTGACGCCGGCCCTGCACTCGCCGCTGATGAGCGTGACCAACGCCATCTCGTCGGTGATCATCGTCGGCGGTCTGATCGCCGCCGGGCCGGCCGGGATCAGCCTGTCGAAGGTGATGGGCTTCATCGCCGTCATGTTGGCCTCGGTCAACATCTTCGGCGGTTTCATCGTGACCCAGCGCATGCTGGCGATGTTCAAGAAAAAAGTGAAGAAATAGGGAGGCGGCATTATGAGCGATACAATCGTCGGTTTCGCATACCTGATTGCCGCCATCCTTTTCATCATGGCGCTCAGGGGCCTGAGCTCTCCGGAAACGGCGCGCAAGGGCAATCTATACGGCATCGTTGGCATGATCATCGCGGTGGTGACCACCCTGATCAACCCCGAGGTTGTCAGCTACGGGGCCATCCTCGTTGCCGTCCTCATCGGCGGCAGCATCGGTACCGTTGTCGCATTACGCATCCAGATGACGGCGCTGCCGCAGTTGGTCGCGGCGTTCCACAGTCTGGTTGGTCTCGCCGCCGTGGTTGTGGCGGTTGGTGCCTTCTACCAGCCCGAGGCCTATGGCATCGGCACCGTCGGCGACATCCACGCAGGCAGCCTTGTCGAGATGGCTTTGGGTACCGCCGTCGGCGCCATTACGTTCTCGGGCTCGATCATCGCCTTCGCCAAACTGCAGGGGCTGATGACCGGTGCCCCGATCGTCTTCAAGGGGCAGCACCCGCTCAACGCGGTGGTCGGCATTGCCATCGTCGCCCTCGTCGTGTGGCTCGTCGTCTCCAACTCCCAAGCCGCCTTCTGGCTGCTGGTCATCCTCGCCTTCCTGATCGGCTTCCTGATCATCATTCCGATCGGCGGCGCCGACATGCCGGTGGTGGTGTCGATGCTCAACTCCTATTCGGGATGGGCGGCGGCGGGTATCGGCTTCACGCTGGCCAATACGGCGTTGATCATTACCGGCGCTCTGGTCGGATCGTCGGGTGCCATCCTTTCGTACATCATGTGCAAGGGGATGAACCGCTCGATCTTCAACGTGCTGCTCGGCGGTTTTGGCGGCGAAGTGGCCGGCCCGGCCACCAAGGACGGGCAGCAGAAGTCGGTGAAGTCGGGCAGCGCTGACGATGCCGCCTTCATTATGAAGAATGCCAATAAGGTCATCATCGTTCCCGGCTACGGTATGGCGGTGGCCCAGGCCCAACACGCGCTGCGCGAAATGGCCGACAAACTCAAGGAAGAGGGGGTCGAGGTTCGCTACGCCATCCATCCCGTGGCTGGCCGTATGCCGGGACACATGAACGTTCTGCTGGCCGAGGCCAACGTGCCTTACGACGAGGTGTTCGAGTTGGAGGAGATCAACCACGAGTTCTCCACCGCCGACGTCGCCTTCGTCATCGGTGCCAATGACGTGACCAACCCGGCAGCCAAGACCGACCCCGGCTGTCCGATCTACGGCATGCCGATCCTCGACGTCGAGAAGGCGGGCACGACGCTGTTCATCAAGCGCTCGTTGGCGTCCGGCTATGCCGGTCTCGACAACGACCTGTTCTACAGGGAAAAGACCATGATGCTCTTCGGCGACGCCAAGAAGATGACCGAGGAGATCGTCCAGGCCTTGGGCTGAGCCAGTCCTGGAAGGGTTCGCGAAGTAGGGCGGGGCGGCCTAAGGCGGCCCCGCCTTTTTTCATGGCTCTGAATGGCGGCATGCGAAGGCCGGGAAGCGTCGCCAGGCTGCGGATGCAAGAAAACGCCCGCCTCCATACCGAAGGCGGCCGAAAATCGGACGGAATGGATGGCCTGAGTCCGGAGGATCCCGTTGCCGGGATTTAGAAGCCTTCGCGCTCCAACCGCTTGCGCTCCAACTTGCGGGCGCGGCGCACGGCTTCGGCCTTTTCACGGGCTCTGCGTTCCGACGGCTTTTCGTAAGACCGACGGAGCTTCATTTCACGGAAGATCCCCTCGCGCTGCATCTTCTTCTTGAGCGCCTTGAGGGCCTGATCGACATTGTTGTCGCGAACGATGACTTGCACGTTGTCTCACTGCTCCTTTCCAGCCGGTACAATACCGGATACGCCTAAGGCGCTCGGCTATATCACACCGGATTGCCGATGTGAAGGGTCCAACAGGTGGGTAACCACTGAACTTGCGCCTTTATATCGTTTGACCTTGGCGGCCGGTCGTCCATATTTACCGACATGGCGATTCTAAAAATTGCACGCATGGGCCATCCGGTGCTGCTTGGCAGGGCGGCTCCCGTGGCGGATCCCGCGTCCGCGGAAATCCGCCGTCTGGTGAGCGACATGATCGAAACCATGGCCGACGCCCGTGGCACCGGTTTGGCGGCGCCGCAAGTCCACGTGCCTTTGCGGGTCGTCGTCTTTTTCGTTTCTGAACAGCGTGCAGGGGATGGGGCCGATGAGGGGGCGGTGCCGTTGACGGTTCTGATCAACCCAGAAATTGAACCGATTGGCGAGGCCATCGACACCGGTTGGGAAGGCTGCCTGTCCGTTCCCGGTTTGACCGGGGCGGTGCCTCGCTGGCGTCGCATCCGTTATCGCGGGGTCTCCCTCGACGGCGAGACGATCGAGCGCGAGGCGGCGGGTTTCCATGCGCGAGTCGTGCAGCATGAGGTCGATCATCTGGACGGGGTTCTATATCCCATGCGGATGGACGATCTGTCGCAGCTTGCCTTCGTGGACGAGTTGAACCGCGTCATGGCCGAAGTCACGACGGCTGCCACCAACAGCGAAGAGGCCGCCGAGTGACAGGCGCGACCGACGGAGGGCGCCTTGGACAGCGCTGAGCTTCGCGAACGGGTTCTCCTGGGGTTGCTGCCCCACGTATCCTTCGATGGCTGGACCGAGCGCAGCCTGCGGGCCGGCGCCAGAGATGCGGGCCTGGCGGCCGAGGAGGGCCTGAGGGCCTTTCCAACCGGTATGCTGGAAGCGGTCGAATACTTCTGCGAGTTCGGCGATCGGCGCATGGTCGAGGAACTGGCGAAGCGGAATCTGATGGGGCTGCGCGTCCGCGAACGCGTCGCCGCCGCGGTTCGGTGTCGGCTGGATGTGGTGGCCGATCACCGCGAGGCGGTGCGCCGTGCCCTGGCCTTCATGGCGCTGCCGCAGAATGCCGGTGCGGCGTCGCGTTGCGCCTATCGCACGGTTGACGTCATGTGGTACGCCGCTGGCGATGCCTCCACGGATTTTAATTTCTATACCAAGCGGGCCCTGCTGGCGGGCGTCTATGCGGCGACCATCCTTTGTTGGCTGGCCGACGTGTCCGAGGGAAACGCCGACACGTGGGCGTTCCTCGACCGGCGGATCAACGGCATCATGACCTTCGGGCAGGTCCAGGGACGCCTGACCAAGGCGGTCTCAGCCAAAGCTGGCCACTTGGTTTCGCTGTCTCGGCGGTGCCTGCCGCTGTCGCGTTTTCGGAGCGGTTAGTTCTCGGTCTCCAAGTGCGGCACATTGGCCGACTGCTCCGCCCTGAAATGGTCAAGGGCGGCGGCAATCTTGGCATCTCCGAGGGCGAGAATTGAAGCTGCCATGAGGGCGGCGTTGACGGCGCCGGAGTTGCCGATGGCCAACGTTGCGACGGGTACGCCGCGCGGCATTTGAACCATCGACAACAGGCTGTCGATGCCTCCCATGCAACGGGTTTCTATCGGCACGCCCAAAACCGGCAGGGGGGTCATCGCGGCAACAGCGCCGGGCAGTGCGGCCGCCATCCCGGCTCCGGCGATCAGCACCTTCAGACCGCGGTCCTTGGCGCTCTTGACGTATTCGGCAAGGCGGTCGGGATGGCGATGGGCGGAAATGACGTTGGCCTCGCACGGGATGCCGAGTTTGTTCAGGGTCACGAAGGCGTTGCGCATGGTGTTCCAGTCGGACTGGCTGCCCATGAGAATGCCGACGATGGCGCCATTGGTATTCATGACCTCTCCACTGCGATAGTGTGTGTCCCCGATGGGATGGCTGGATTATAAGGGGCGTGGCAGGGTTGGCAAGGTGATGTGCAACGAAACGTTCGGTCGGCATCGGCAAATCAGGGATGGCGACGGATCACCAGTCCCGCCGCTCCACCCAAGGTTTGTACGGACCGAGGTCTGGTGCTAGCCTGCTCTCGGGAGAGGAAAGAGAGCGATGGTCGACGTTACCAGAGCCAGCGGGGTGGAGCCGGTCATCGGAACCGATGGCCACAAGCGGCGCCAGGACCGCGAGGAGCAGGCCGGCCCTCATCCACGGGAGGCGCCGCCACGACGCTCACCCCGCCAGATCCACGATGTCGCGCAGGTGATGGGAATCCCGGCGTCGGAGTTGACCCCGCGTGTGCAGGAGGCGTTGGACATCATCGTCAGCGAGTACGACCAGGCTCGCTCCGACCTTGAACGAGAACGCGAACGGATCGCCTTCTACCAGGATCTCGCCGACCGGGATCCGCGCTTGCCGGTCATCAACCAGCGGACGCTGGTTCGCGAATTGGCCCGCCTGATTTCACGGGCCGACCAGACCCGAACGGTAAGCACCTTGGCCGTCTTGCACATCGGCAATCTTGATGTCACGCGGTTGCGTCATGGCAGGGCCGTCGCCGACGCCATACTCTTACGGGTGGCCGAGCACTTGATCGTCTCGGTAAGGGCCAGCGACATCGTCGCCGGTCTGGGCGGGGCTGATTTTGCCGTCGTCCTGACGCTGACGGACGGCGTCGCCGCCCAGGACAAGGTTGGGGCAATTGCCACCTCTCTGCGGGCCGATCTTGCGGGGATGGTGGATGGCGACCTGGCGCTCGACGTCGCCTGGGGAGTGGCCGCATTCACGGCCGAGGATGATGCCGAACGGGTGCTCGACGCCGCCGACGGCGATCTCTGTCGGCGGGCCAGCGGGGTGCCTTGAGGGTGGCAGGAAACGGGCCGATCAGGCGATGATGTCGGGTCGAAGCTCGCTGTCCAGTTGGGCGATCTGGTCCTTGATGGCAAGTTTGCGCTTTTTCAGCCGTTGAACCTTCAATTGGTCGAACGGCACCGATTCGGTCATACGCGCGATCTGGTCGTCAAGTTGGCGATGTTCCGTCCTGAGTTCCGCCAGCCTTCGTTTGAGAAGTTGTTTTTCTTCCATTGCGATCGTGACTTGTTGTCTCCGAGATGATCATAGCAAATATCTTGGGGGAAGGGTATTGCTGAAGGAATTTTGGGCCGGGCCGCGAGGGCCGGCCGGTCGATGCAGAAGGGGTAGTGATGGCAACGTCCAGGAAAAAACGGATCGGTTTGCTGACCAGCGGAGGTGACTGTGCCGGGTTGAATGCGGCCATTCGTGCGGTGGTCTGCCGCGCCGTGAACGGTTTCGGCTGGGAGGTGATCGGAATTCGCGAGGGGACCGCGGGCTTGTTGCAGCGACCGCCTCTGGTCGAGGAACTCGGCATGCGCGTCTTCACCGGTAACATTCTGCGCATGGGCGGCACCATCCTCGGCACAGTCAACAAGGGCAACCCATTTGCCTATCCCATGCCCGACGGCACCGTTAAGGACCGATCCAACGAGGTCATCGAGGCGTGGCGACAACTCGATATCGACGCTCTCATCGGCATCGGCGGCGACGGCAGCATGGCCATCTTGAGCCGTCTGACGCAGCTGGGCGGCATCCCGTTCATCGGCATTCCCAAGACCATCGACAATGACGTCGCCTTTACCGAGTGGTCGATCGGCTTCAACACGTCGGTGGCGGCGGCGACGGATGCCCTCGACCGGCTGCAGCCGACGGCGGCCAGCCATCACCGGGTAATGATCCTGGAAGTGATGGGTCGTGACGCCGGTCACATCGCACTGAATACGGGGATCGCCGGCGGCGCCAACGTCATCCTCATTCCCGAGATCCCCTACAACATTCAAAAGGTGGCGGATCATATTCTGACCCTCAAGCAGATGGGGCGCACTCATGCCCTGGTGATTTGCGCCGAGGCGGTGCGGACATCCACCGGCGAGGCGGTCTACGACACCCATTCAAAGGGGGCGCAGCGCTATGGCGGCATCGGCCATGTGATCGGCGAACAGATCGAGGAGTTGACGGGGGCGGAAACGCGGGTGACGATTTTGGGTCACGTGGCGCGCGGCGGCATCCCGGTGGCCATGGACCGGGTGTTGGCTTCGGCGTTCGGGGTGCATGCGGTCGACCTGTTGGCGCAGGGGAAACGGGACCGGATGGTGGTCTGGCAGCATCGTGAAGTCGTCGATGTGCCCATCGAGGAGGTCATCACCCGCATGCGGGCCGTCGACGTCAACGGCACCCTGGTGCGGACGGCGCGGGGCCTGGGGATATCGTTCGGCGACTGAGCCGAATGCCCACATTCCGGGGGCGGTGTCTCTGGCAATTCGGCTGGAGTTGTCTTATCATTGTAATGTTGCGTTAGACAACCAAGGAGAACCCTGCCGATGAGCTTGGATGAAAGGATCGATGCCCTGAAGGCTAAGCATCAGGCATTGGAAACTGAGATCGAGGAAGAGGCCAATCGGCCCTGTCCAGACGACATCCACATCGCCAGTCTGAAGAAACAAAAACTGAAGATCAAAGACGAAATCGCCGTCCTGAGCCACCAGTAAGGCATAGGAATTTCGGCGCGTTTGGTGCCTTCGTGGTGGGCGAAGGCGCGAAGGTTGGCCGCAGTATTAATTTGTAATGCGGAGAGCAGGCGGTGGCCGTTTGGCCGCGCCTGACGGCCGGGGCTGACGGCGTGTGCCAACCCGGCCGCTCCACCAACTGTCGGACTATTTCTCGGAAGGGGTGGCCAACCCGCGCTCGGCGCCTGCTTCGACGCTCTCTTTTTCGGCCCGGCGGCGGGCCACGATGACGGCCATCTCCAGGTCGTGGGTGGAGCACAAGCCCAGGCCGACGGGGTTTTGAGGCTTGATGTTCTGGGAATTCCAGTGGGTCTTGCTGCGCACGGAATGGATGGTCGGCTTGGTGGTGCCAATCAAACGCGAGATCTGCGCATCGCTGAGTTCCGGGTAGTTCTTGAGCAGCCAGGCAATGGCGTCCGGGCGGTCTTGCCGCTTGGAAACCGGCGTATAGCGGGCGCCCTTGGGTTTCGCACGCGCTTCCGGCACACGAGAACTAGCAGCCGTCAACCGCGCATCGGAATCTCCCACGCAGCGATCGATTTCTTCCTGGGTCAATTCGCCGCTGATGATCGGGTCCAATCCCTGAATCCCGGATCCGACCTCGCCATCGGCGATAGCCTGGACCTCAAGCGGGTGCAGATTGCAGAAATCCGCGATCTGCTCGAACGTCAAGGCGGTATTTTCCACCAGCCAGACGGCGGTGGCTTTCGGCATAAGAGGCTGCGCCATTCGTTGGATATCCCGCATTGCAAACACATTATATCCGGCCGCCGCCGTCGGGGCAGCCGAACGTCCCGACCCTTATTACTCCGTGGCAACCGTCGGGTCAAACCGCCTAAGTGATCAAACGAGTGGAACTTGGTCGTTTCGTTCCGGGCGGTTATGGTGAGGCAGATGCAGGCGTTGCGACTCAACAATACGAGAACCGGTCATGGACATCGAAGATCTTGAACCCCAGCACAAGAAACCCAAGCCGAAGAACCTCGACGACATGTCCATCGAGGCGTTGGGCGAGTACATCGCAGATCTCGAGGCGGAGATCATTCGGGTTCGCGCCGCCATTGAGGCGAAGCAAGCGGCACAGCATGATGCCGACTCGGTTTTCAAGCGATAGCGACCTGATTCCGGATGCGCTTGGGAGCCCCCGTACGATGGGGGCGGGTTGATCGACGTTAACCGGATGTTAACGGTAGGCGATTAACATCAACAATGCGCATCTAAAAGTGGTTTTCCCCTTTCCTTTTTTGCCCAAGTCACTTCTAGCCTCCCTGTTAACTCGGCCGTCATTGGGAACGGCCATTTTTTTGGATATCCGCCCTTGACCGGGCTGGATCAGCGTGGCTAATATCCGTTCCCAAGAAACGTCTGTTGGGCGAGTTTAACAGGGATCAGGCTTTCTGGAATCGGGGCCGCTGAAGTCAGCGGCCCCATTTTTTATGTCTAGCGGCGCGGCCGGCCTGAAAGCGCGAGCCGACCGAGGCGGGGAGCGGGAAGGTTCTACCCCGCCTTCTACATCCAAGGAACCTAGGCCGCGCGGCGGGTGGCGTCATCCTGTGCCGCGGCGCTCTGGATGGAGATCTTGCGCGGCTTCATGGCCTCGGGAACTTCACGAGCCAGGTCTATGTGCAGGAGCCCGTTCTTGAGTTCTGCGGCAGCGACCCGGATGTGATCCGCCAGATGGAAGTGACGAACGAACGAGCGGCCGGCGATGCCACGGTGCAGGAAGACCGCACCCTCGTCATCGCCGCGGGCCTTTCCGCTGATGGTAAGGGTATTCTCCTTGACGGTGACATCGAGGTCGTCTTGATCGAACCCGGCCACCGCCATGGTGATGCGGTAGGCATTTTCGCCACAAGACTCGATGTTGTATGGGGGGTAGGAGAGGTTGCTCTCGTCGGCCCTCATCGCGGCGTCCATGAGGCGCTGCATGCGGTCGAATCCGACGGTGGAACGGAAAAGCGGCGAGAAGTCGATGGTTCGCATAGTCATATCCTCCTTTGCGAAGCAATATGCCGTTAAGGACTCCGCCTCGTCCCATCGGGACTGACAAAGGCCGGACGTCCACTGTTAGCTGACGACGGGCCCTCGAAGGCGCCCGCCGTCGGCCATGACATGGGATGGTGGCCCCATCCTGTCAAGTTCGCGGAAAAAGAATCAGAGGACGACTGCCTCATACAAGGGCGCGGCGACATCGAGGCCGCCCAGCGGCAACGGGCCTCGCGGCAGAAAGGTGGCATTTGGAACGGCTTCGGCCAGCCGATCACGCGCCGCCAGTGACAACAAAACCTGCCCCGGTTTGGCGACCCCCGCGATGCGTGCCGCCATGTCGACGGGGGCACCCGACAAGGCGTTGCCTGCGGCAACCGACCGGCCGCGATCAAGGCCGATGCCGAAGCCGATGCCGCATTCTGGGCGTTGGCGCAGATGCTCAAGGAAGTCAGCGCGGATGGCCATTCCCGCGCGCCCGGCGTCAAGCTCGTTCATGAATACGGCCATCACCCCGCCGGCGTCGTGGTCGACCCGCTTGCCGCCGAATTCGACCAACCGGCGTTCGAGAATCCGGTTGTGGTCGCGGATGATCTGGCCCGCCGGTTCGCCGTTGTGCTCACCGGCGGCATTTCCGGAGCCGGTCATGAGGATGACCATGATGGTGACGGGACCATCGGCGTCGGCGCCGCTCCGCGGGTGGGTCCAACCGTCGAGAGCCCGCCACAGCATGTCGGCGGCATCCGCCCTTCCCGCGAGGTGAGCGAGCATCGCTTGGCGGCCATGGCCAAACATGGCCATGTTTCGAGCGTTCGCGATTAGATGCTCGAGGTAGTTGGCGGCCAAATGGTCGGCACGCCCCGTTTCTAGACCGACGGCGCGAAACCCCGCCGCCATGATCGCCGCCGTGGTCAGGCCGTCCATGTCCCTCTCGCGGCACAGGAACTCGCAAGCGCCGGCGACGAACAGGTTGATGCCGAAGCGGATATGGGGATCGCCCAGGTCAAAGGCGCCGCGGGCGGGTGGAATGGCTTGGCGCAGATACCTAACGAGCAGCGCGCGCAATTCGTCGGCCGGTCGAGAAAGCCGGGATGGCGGGGTCTCGGCCGGGACCGATGTCGGCATCGGGCGCGGTTGCTGGGCGCGTGTCGGCGGTGTCGGGCGCGAGACGACGCCAACGGAGGACGTGCGAGGCCGTGGTGGGGAAACGCCTCTCGGCCATGCGAAGGCCGGAAACTGGCGGCCGGGTCCCGCCGTCAAGATGAAGGCCATGGCCAGGACGCCGACAATGAAGATTCCCGAGAAGATGACCAGCAGAACATCCAATCCGTCGCCCCCCTGCTGGGATGTGGCGCCAACTGATCCGTTGAGACTATACACGAGGATGCCGACCGCCATGATGGCCGAGAAGAAAGCGGCGACGGTGCCCAACAGGGCGCGGGGGACGATGGCCCAATGCGGTGATCTGGCAACGCCCCTGAGCAAGCCGCCGACAATCTTGACGATAAACGGGGTCGTTGTGAGGATATGGTCAAGACCACGGCGCAGGAAGGGGCGGCGCGTCGGGCGGCCGTCACGGCCGATGGGTGCCCGCACGGGTCGGCGGCTTCGGTAGACGACGAATTCTTGCGCAATGCCCACGGCGGGATCGTAGACTTCCTTGACGACCCTGACGGACCTCGAGTGTAGGCTGGCCGCCTTGGCTTCTGCGAGTGCGCGGTTTCGGCCGTAGGCGTCGAAGTGGGCATGAATGACCCAACGCGAACCGCGCCGAACTTGGACTTCGTAGGTGACCGCGCGCCGCAATTCGGCCATATCGCCTCCGGACGTGCGCCCACCGGAAGCCGCGCACAAAACAACATTCTCTCGCGCCGGGACCGGCACGTCTCGGTACTGGTGTCCGCAACCCGGTAACGTCGGTTACCGCGAGAGACCGTAGCGCGATTCGTGACCGAACGATGTGACGGCGCGCACAAATGCCGTCGGCTGGGAAGGGCGAAATACGCATAGATACGACAAGGGCGCCACCAACGGCAGCGCCCCGCAATGCTTCCGGAAAGCAGCTGGATTACTTGAGGCCAAAGCCCTTGAACCGCTTGTTGAACTTGGCCAACTGGCCGCCGGAATCAGACAGGCGGTGCACGCCCGTCCAGGCGGGGTGGGTCTTCGGGTCGATATCCAGCCTCAAGCTGCCGCCCGGCTTGCCCCAGGTCGATCGCGTCTTGTATTCGCTGCCGTCGGTCATGACGACGGTGATCTCATGGTAATCCGGGTGAATTTTGCTTTTCATCATCTGACTCCGCATCGGCGGCGGTCTATATAGCCAACGCTTCCCGGCAGTGCAAGCCCGCTCTGTATGTTTTGGGCAACGAGGCCTGGTCACGGCTCCTCGGAACGAGGTTTGCGGGCGGGCGGGCGGAAGGCCACCAGGAAGACCACCAGCATCAGAACGGCCGAGGCAAAGTACGGGGCGTCGCGTCCGAACCCGGCGAACAGCATGCCGGCCAGGGCCGGTCCGACGACGCGCGCCAGGATCGAAGCCGATCGCGACAGTCCGAGGATGCGGCCCTGGCTGCCGGCTTCGGCTTCCAGCGAGATCAGGCTGTTGAGTGCGGGCGATAGAATGCTGAACCCATAGGCGAGGCCGGCAGTGACCACCAACAGGACGCCGAGGGTGTTGGCGAACGGCAGAAAAAGGAACGAAAGCGCAAGAACGGCAGCCCCTTGGATTACCATACGATGGGTGCCGTAGCGTCGGCTGAGCGGGCCGATCAGGCTACTCTGGATGGCGGCGCTGAGCAGTCCGAGGAAAGCCAAGAGGTATCCGTTCTGTTGGGGACCCCAGCCGAAAGTGCGCTCCGACCACATGGCGAAGGTCGTTTCCATGCCGGCCAGCACCAGGGTGGCCAGGAAGGAGAGACCGATCCAGAAGGCCAGCCGCCGGTCGCCGAGGACGTCGCTCATCATGCGGAGGAACGGGTCGGGCTTGCGCAAGGCGGCCTCGGCGCGCAATTCGGCTGAAAGCGATTCTTTTAGGAACAAAGCCGTCATCAGTAGCGCCGCCATCGACATGCCGGCGGCGACGAAGGCCGGGGTCTGGTAGTCCGCCTGCACGGGATCGGGCCCGGCCAGAATTCCGCCCAGGGCCGGACCGGCAATGAAGCCCAGGCCATAGGCGGCTCCGATGAGGCCCATGCCGCGGGCGCGATTTTCGGGGGCGGTCACGTCGGCGACATAGGCAAAGGCCGCCGAGAGGTTGCCGGCCATCGCCCCGCAAAAGGCGCGCGCAGCGAACAGCGTCCAGAGTTCGTCCGCGAGGCCCAGCCAGATATAGGAAATCGAGGCTCCGGCCATGCTGACCAGCAGAACGGGCCGGCGCCCGATTCGATCGCTGAGCCGTCCCCACAAGGGCGCCGAGAACAGTTGCGCCATGGAATAGACGGCCATCACCAGGGTGACGACATCGGGCGACGCCTGGAACCGCTCGGCATAGAACGGTAATAGCGGGATGATGACGCCGAAGCCGATGAGGTCGATCAGAACGATGAGGAAGAGTGCGGACATTCAACCCCGGTCTCGAACAATGAGATTGGTTGCTGTCGGGCTTCGCGTCGTCCCAGCGCGCGCCGGCTCGAACTCGGAGGGGCCGGTCAGCGTTCGGTCAACTTGAACTCGATGCGGCGATTGCGGCGGTAGGCTATTTCGTCGTCCTTGTCATCGAGCGGCTGAAATTCGCCGAAGCCCGCCGCAACCAGACGCCCCGGGGGCAGGCCTTGCTCGATGAGGAACTGAACGACGGATATGGCCCGTGCCGTCGACAGTTCCCAGTTCGAGGGAAACTTCGGCGTGCTGATCGGTCGGCGGTCGGTATGGCCGTCGACCCGCAGGACCCAGTCAATATCGTTGGGTATCCGCCCCGAGAGTTCTTTCAGTGTCTGAGCCAATTGGCCGAGTTGCTGCTTGCCGCCTTCCTCGATGTCGGCCGAGGCGGTTTCAAACAGAACCTCGGACTGGAAAACGAAGCGGTCCCCGACGATACGAATGCCCGGCTGATCGCCGAGAATTTCTCGCAATCGTCCAAAGAACTCCGAGCGATAGCGGGACAACTCCTGCACCTTCGTGGCCAATGCGGCGTTCAGTCGCTGACCCAGCGAGGCGATCTGGACCTTCTGTTCCTCGGCCAATTTCTCCGAGGCGTCCAGCGCCTTGGCCAAGCCGGCCAACTGCTCGCGCAGGGCCTTCATCTGCTGGTTCAGAAGCGCCACCTGGGCGCGGGCACTATCGGAGAGTTCGCGTTCGGCAAGCAGGGCGGAATCGCTTTGCTCCACCTTGCCGGCCAACTCGGCGACCTGTCCTTCCAATTCCTTCTTGAGCGCCTCGAGTGATTCGACCTGGCGTACCAGGGTCGCCAATCTCTGGACCTGGACCTCAATCGTCGCCTTGTCGGCGAGAATGGTCTTGAAGGCGTTCTCGAGTTCCTGATTAAGCCGCTTGACCTCTTCCTGGGCGCCATCGGAACGCAGGCTCAGGGTCTTGAGGGCGCTTTGCAGATCGTCCCGTTGCGCGACCGAGGCCTGCAACTCTTCGGAAAGCTGAGAGACGTTGAGGCGGAGGTCCGCCGTCTGCGCCCGTTCCAGCGCCAGCAGGTCGGCCAACTCGCTTACCTGGCTTTGCAGCCTCTGGAGGGCTTCGTCCCGGCCCGACAGTGCCTTTGTCAGGAAAAACTGTGCCAGAACGAACACCATCAGCAGGAAGATGATGACCATCAACAGCGTGGCCAAGCTGTCCACGAAACCCGGCCAGATGTTGGGGATGCGTTCGGATCGGCGAGCGGAACGAACCATGATGGTATCCGGCGGAGGGGACTAGCGCTCGGACATGTCGGACGCGGCGGACGCCGCCGCAATCGTCCTTGCCAACAGTTTGATTTCGCTGCGCACCTGCTGGATGACCTCCTCCCGCCCGGAGGTCAGCTCTTCGAGCAGACGAGCAACGTAGACGTCCAAGTTGCGAATATGGGTGCGCGTCGATTCATCCAGGCCCTCGGGCCGGGCACCCGCACTCTCCGCCAGACGCAACAGAATCGGCTTCATTTCCATTTGGCTTTCGGCAAGGCGCATCATCAGCGTCTGCTCGGTGCGCATGTGGTCGCTCAGCGTCCCCAGCTTTTCCATCAAGGTGGTGAGGTTGGCGTTGGCGAGATTTCGTTCGTCCTCACCGCGGGCCAGGGTCCGCTGCAGGTTCTCCAGGCTTTCCGCAGTCTGTTCCAGGAGGGCCTGGACATAGACCGGCACCGACTGGTCGCCATCGCCGGGCAGGGCGCCCGAGGACAGCCGGGTCAGGCTGGAGAGCCATTCCTCCAATTCATTGTAAAAGCGGTTCTGGGCTTGGCTGGCCTGAAGGTCGAGAAAACCCAGGGCCAACGACCCGGCAAGGCCGAAGAGCGAGGAACTGAATGCCGTTCCCATGCCGGCCAACGGCGCTTCAAGGCCACGCTTGAGGTCGGCGAACACGCTACCGATGTCGGGGCCCGAAACCGACAGGCCGCCGATGACCTCACCAATCGATCCAACGGTATGGAGCAGGCCCCAAAAGGTGCCGAGCAGACCAAGGAAGATGAGCAACCCGATGGTGTAGCGGGAAATATCGCGCGATTCGTCGAGCCGCGAACTGATGCCGTCCAGCAGCGAGCGCATGGCCATGGTCGATAGGCTGAGCCTGTCGCGCCGTTCGCCCAGCATGGTCGCCATTGGCGCCAGCAGTCTGGGCGTCTTCGCCTGGGAAAGTGTGGGGTGGTTTTGCCGGAATGTCTCGATCCAGGCCACTTCGGGATACAGCCGGGCAACCTGTCGGAAGTTGTAGACAATGCCCAGCAGCAGAACCGCCAGGATGAGCCCGTTCAGCGGCGGGCTGGCCATGAAGGCGCTCTGCAGGGGGCCGAACAGCGCCACGCAGGCGGCGATCACCGCGATCAGAAACAGTGCCATTCGGGTAAGAAAGAGACGGGGCCGGGTCATCTCGGGGCGGCTTTCACCTGGTTGGCGGGGGGATCAGGGATTCATCTCTCGACAATGTTGACGTCCACCCGGTTGACAGGTTGCTCCGTTGTCTTGTCGCCGAGAGCCCTGACGTCGATCCGGGTGCTGCGCAGGCCGTTCTCGATCAGGAAGGAGCGCACGGCCAGCGCCCGTGAAAGCGAAAGACGCCTTGCCCGGCTCGATGACAGGGACTCGCCCCCGGCATAGGCGAGAAGCTGTAGGCGCAATTCGGACTTGTCCAGGATCCCCTGGACAATGGTCTTGAGCTCGCTTCGCGCCTGCTCGGAGAGCTTCGCTTCTTCCGCCTCGAAAATTACCCGGAGCGCATCGCCTGGCTGGGTGGGCGCCGCTGTTTTGGGCAGGGCCGCCTGCTCGGTGGTGACGGGCGCGGCTGGAGCCGAAGCGACCGCTCCGGCATCGGCCACAGCCGGTGGGGGAGGCGGTACAACTGTCGCCGGGGCTTGGGGAGCCGGAGCCTCGGGTTTCTCTATGGCGGCAGGCTTGTCGATGACCGGAGGCGGCGGTGCGGCCGGCCTGGCCGCCGGTTCTGGCGCGGCGACAGCCGCCTGCGGCTTTTCGACAGCAGGCGGCGGTGGGGCCGGCTTGGCCGCCGGCTCTGGCGCGGCGGCAGCCGTCTGCGGCTTTTCGACCGCGGGCGGTGGCGGTGCCGCTGCGGTGTCCCGGGGGGCGCCTGGAACCGAAGTCGGAGCGGAAGGGGCCGACTGCGGACGGGCGGGAGGCGCGACCCTCGCTTCCGGCGGCGCAGTCAGAGCCGGTCGCGCCTGTAATGTCGACTTCGGAGCCGCGGCCGGCGGCATGGCCGGAGTCGTGCCGGAAGTGGCATCAAGCCGACCGCCGCCGGTTGGCGCGGCTATCGCCACATTGCCGCTGGGTTTGATGTGGAGCCGCGAAACCGGCGTCTCGACGCCAGGCATCAACAATCGGCCCCTGAACCCAGTTGCTGGGGACACCGAGGATATCGGGCCGGCGGCGGAAGATGCGCCGTCCAACACACTCAGATCAACCGTCACGGCAGGGTCGCCACTGTCGAAACCGGCCGTCTGCGCCCACGCAAGACCGCTGGCTGCAAGGGGCAGGCCAACTCCGGCGACAACGACCAACGCCCGTGCGGCGATGCGGCCGATGAATATCGTCTTCTCCATGACGCTCCCGTTCCCCCAGACCTCGAATGCGCCAAATACCGCGCCACGGTTTCACCGGTTGACGCGGAGGCGCCCTGTCGGTTCACCATAGCCAAGGGGTTGACCGCATACAACCGATTTGCGGCAGGAAGATGGCGTCTCCCCGCAGGTGGCCGACGGTTCAGTCGGCGGTGCCCGTCGTTGCTCGCAAAAGCGTGCTCAACGGGGCGTGCATGGACGGGTTGGCGGCCACGACGTTACGGTTGGCCAAGAAGTCTTTTCCACCGTCGATTTCGGTGACGAAGCCGCCCGCCTCGCGCACCAGGACGACGCCGGCCGCGATGTCCCAGGCATTGATGCCGGTTTCCCAATAGCCTTCGAAGCGGCCGGCGGCGACATAGGCCATGTCGAGGGAGGCCGACCCGAGCCGGCGGACGCCGGCCGATTTCCGCATGACGGCATCGAGTTGGCGCACGAAGCCGTCGTCGGCCAGCGATCCCTTGAAGGGAATGCCTGTGGCGAACAGGGAATCCGCCAACTCGCGCCGAGCCGATACCCGCAGTCGACGGCCGTTGAGGTGGGCCCCCTGACCCTTTTCCGCCCAGAACATCTGGTCGGTGATCGGCTCGTAGATGACCCCCGCGAACAGGTCGCGGTCGCGCTCCAGCGCGATCGAGATGGCGAAGAACGGTATGCCGTGCAGGAAGTTGGTGGTGCCGTCCAGGGGATCGATGATCCACGTATTGGATGAATCCGATCCCTCGATGACGCCACCCTCTTCCATCAGAAAGCCATAACCGGGCCGGGCCTTTTTCAGCTCGCCATGGAGGATGCTCTCCGATTTCTTGTCGGCGGTGCTGACAAAGTCGGCTGGCCCCTTGCGGGAAACCTGCAGGTTTTCGACCTCCCCGAAGTCGCGCACAAGGTGGCGCGCCGCCTTTCGGGCGGCGGCGGTCATGACGTTGATGAGGGCCGACGTGTTGGCCATCGGCCGGATCAATCCTTGGCCCGTTCGACGTAGGTGCGGTCGGCTAGGCTGACCACGACGCGGGTGCCGGACTCGACATGCGGCGGCACCATGATGCGTACGCCGTTCTCAAGGATGGCCGGTTTGTACGAGGAGGCCGCCGTCTGCCCCTTGACGACGGCATCGGCTTCGACGATGCGGAAGATCGCGGTGTCGGGCAGGGTGACGCCAAGCGGGCTGCCCTCGTAGGAGTCGATGACGACCGCCATGCCTTCCTGCAGGAAGGGGACCTGATCCTCGCCGACGATCTCGGCCGGAAAGGCGATCTGCTCGAACGTCTCGTTGTCCATGAAGGTGTACATGTCGCCATCGGTGAACAGGAACTGGTATTCCTTCTGTTCGAGGCGCACGCGTTCCACGGTCTCGGACGATCGGAACCGTTCGTTCAGTTTGGTGCCGTCTCGAAGGTCCTTCAACTCGACCTGGAGGTAGGCGCCGCCCTTGCCGGGTTGGGTGTGCTGGATTCTCACGGCCCGCCAAAGCCGGCCCTGATGTTCGATAACCATCCCTGGGCGGATGGCATTGCCGTTGATTTTCATGGTCGGAACCACATTCCGGAATGTCGGGAAACAGTTGCGGCGCGGAACCTATCAGCTTGCCACGACGGACGCAACGGCGACGCGACCATCAGGTGCTCGCCGCCTCTGCGATAGCCCGATTGAAGGCGCGAACCGCCGCCGCCGGCCCGTCCGGATGGTTCCACACGCCGCCGACGACGGCGAGGAAGTCGGCTCCGGCGCGCACCAAGGCGGGGCAGTTCTCCACCGTGATGCCGCCGATCGCGACACAAGGCAGTGTGGCGATGTCGCTCCACCACTCGAGAATATCCGGTTCTGCAGCCGTCTTGGCGATCTTGGTGCCGGTCGGGAAAAAAGCCCCGAAGGCCACGTAGTCGGCCCCGGCGTCGCCGGCCTCGATCGCCAAGTGACGCGAATTGTGACAGGTTACGCCTACGATCCCGTCGGCGCCGACGGCGCGGCGTGCCTCGGCATAGGTGGCGTCCTCCTGTCCGATGTGGACGCCGTCGCATCCCAGTTCGGCGGCAAGGTCTGGACGGTCGTTCATCAGCACCGCCACACCGCGCGCTTGGGCGATGGGAACCAGAACGGCCGCGGCCCGGCGAATCTCGTCGTCGTCGCTGTCTTTCAGTCGGATCTGCAGGCAGGCGACATCATCGGCATCGACAGCGGCTGACAGGGCCTCGGCGAAATCCGGGAGGGCGACGCGGGGGGGCGTCACAAGATAAAGACGGCAGGTGGAGGAAGGCATGGCCGCAGTTCCTGGGTGGCATGGTGACGGCCACTCATAGACGCCTCGGGTACCCCGCGCAAGGGGCGCTCAATCCGGTTCTGCCAAATCGTTCAGGAGCCAGCTTCTGGAGGCTTCCAGGGCATCCTGCCGGTCGAGTAGATCGAGGGCCGGCGCCTCGGGATCAGGGTCGAGAACCGCACCCAACTGATTGGCGATGTCGGCGACCGCGGCCATGACCGCAGGGGACGATCGCAGGCGAATGACCCCGAGGCCGCGACGCAGCGCGTTCAGGGCGAGGCCGGCATCATCCCCGCAATCGAGGATCGCCGTGACGACGACACCAGGGACCTCTCGATGAGACTCGGCTACGATTTCACGGAAGACAGCCGCGCCGAGGGAGGCAGCGGCGCCCGGCGCGCTGACCAGCGTGACGGGAAGGCCGAGTTCGGCCGCTGCTGTCAGGGCGGCTTGGGCGTGTTTCAGGTCATGAACGATAATTCGCGGGCCCATGGGGTGCCCATCATATAGAAGCTGGGGTCTTCCAGCTCCACCAAAACGGAGGGCGGGGCCCCGGAAGGCCCCGCCCTGAAACGTTCGCGGAGGCTGATCAACCGGCCTTCGACATCGCCAGCGTGGTGTCGGCCATGCGGTTGGAAAAGCCCCACTCGTTGTCGTACCACGAGAGCACGCGACACAGATTTCCCTCGACGACCTGGGTCTGGGTCAGGTCGAAGATCGAGCTGTGCGCATTGTGGTTGAAATCGACCGAAACCAGCGGCGCGTCGTTGGCGGCAAGGATGCCCTTGAGTTCGCCGTTGGCGGCCGCGCCGATTGCGGCGTTGATCTCTTCCGTGCTGGTCGCCTTCTTGGCGATGAACTTGAGGTCGACCACAGACACGTTGGCGGTGGGAACGCGCATGGCCGAGCCGTCGAGCTTGCCGGCGAGTTCGGGCAGGACTAGGCCGACGGCGCGCGCCGCCCCGGTCGAGGTCGGGATCATCGAGAGCGCCCCGGCCCGGGCCCGACGAAGATCCTTGTGCAGGGTGTCGAGCATCGGCTGGTCGCCGGTGTAGGAGTGGATGGTCGTCATGTAGCCCTTTTCGATGCCGATGGACTTGTTGAGAACATAGGCGACCGGGGCCAGGCAGTTGGTGGTGCAGGAGGCGTTGGAAACGATCTTGTGCTCGGCCTTGAGGATTTTGTGGTTGACGCCATAGACGATGGTGGCGTCCGCCCCTGACGACGGAGCCGAGACGAGGACCTTCGAGGCGCCGGCGCCCAGGTGCACCTGGGCCTTCTCCTTGGCGGTGAAGATGCCGGTGCATTCCCACACGATGTCGACGCCCAGTTCCTTCCACGGCAGTTTGGAGGGGTCCCGCTCGGCGGTCACCTTGATGGCGCCGAAGCCGACATCCATGGTGTCGCCGTCGACCTTGACCACGCCGGGAAACAGACCATGCACGGAATCGTACCGCAGCAGATGGGCGTTGGTTTCGACCGGTCCGAGGTCGTTGACGCCGACCACCACGACATCCTTGCGTCCGGACTCAATCAGGGCACGCAGGGCCAGGCGCCCGATGCGGCCAAACCCGTTAATTGCAACGCGAACTGCCATCTTCCTTCTCCATAGCTTCGTGTTGGATTGAACGCTCGTGTCGTCGTGCGATACGGAGGAGATGCGAGGCCCTCGGGGGTGTCGCACCATTTTTGCCCGCGGGGCGGCTGCGGCGCAGAATTCGGCCGAACCTTCACTCCATTGACCGT